>JBBQIU010000101.1:0-8064 GCA_038325245.1 Verrucomicrobiota bacterium | reverse complement strand
TGTGCCGTCCTCGGGCGGCAGGAAGCCGATGTTGACCGGCGGCGGCAGGCTGGTCTCCGGGTCCACCGACCGGAAAACGGCATAGACCTCGCCCAATTGCTGGCGGATTCCAGAGCTCCTGACATAGGGATCTGGTTTTTGCGGTTTTCCTGAAAGATTTCGCGAATTGACCGCAAGGGGGTGCGAACCCAAACCTGTCCGCTTTTTCTTCAACCTCCGTCACCAAAGCCCCCGTCAGCGCGGATTGCGATCCCACCGATCGAAGTGGCGATCGCTTGCTGGCCCGCCTCGGTTTGCTCGACGACGCGCCTCCGCTTTTTGGCTCGGCGCACGCGGTACCACGGGCCGGCGTACGCCTGGCGGTGCCGGCCCTGATGCGGAGCGGCATCTTCGACTGCGCGCAGCAGGTCTACGGGAGTTTGGGACCGGCGTTTTTCGGTCTGCGCACCACCCTCCTGACTCTCCTCTTCATGGCGCTAGAGGGCAATGGGGTCAGACGTGGACATTCGACATTGTTGATTTGAGGGGGGCGGCGGAATCTGGGGATGGCGAGGCAATTGATGACCCGAGGATTCTTGAGGCGCACGAAGGAACGACCGGATTGCGGGGAGTTCTTGCGGCAATGGGTCACAATCTTGCAAATGTCGAATGTCACAGTTCTACAGTTTGACCCCATTGCCTTCATTGCCAGCCTCAGACCCCATTGCCTTCACTGCCCAAGCCTCACTCAGGTCTCCTGCCCCGCCAGCTTGGTCAATTGCAACACCGCGTCCGCGAGGGTGGTGACGACTTCATCCGCCCCGGAATCGCGCACCCGTCGGGTGGCATCGGCGAGATTCTCGGTGGCGCCCCAGAGGCCAACCATGATCCTTTGTTTCGGCAGGAGCGCGCGCAGCTTCAGGCACAGGTAACGCGCGTGGAGGACCGTGGATGGCGCCACGACCGAGATGCAAACCACGTCGGCGCGGGCCGTCTCGGCCAGGGCGATGCACTCGCCCATGCCGAGTTTCGAGGGAGCGCTCTGCGCGGTGAGGCCTTGCTGTTGCAGCAACTGAACGAGCATCACACCCGCGAGTTCGTCGCGTTCGGCACGAGCGGGCAAGCAGAACACCCGGTAGGCCCGTACGGGAGCGGGTGCCTCGGTGACTTTGGACGCGTCTATCTTGGACGGGACGTGTGGCCGAGCTCCGATGTCTTCCAGGACGTCGCGCAGGCTTTGCTCGACGAGCGCGCGTTGTCCGTCGTCCAGGCGATCCAAGCGGTAGTCGATCTCGACCGCGGTGATGACGGGGATGAAAACGGAATCGTAGAGGGCCGTCACCGAGTTCGCCTTGAGGTAGGCTTCCGCCAACTCCATCTCGTCGTCCGCTGGGATGGTGAGAAGGCGATAGTAACAGTCTTCCGCCGGTGTCAGCGCTTCCTGGTCGCTCAACATTACGCTCAGGAAGGACAACCGGGGAATGTGTCGCCCCAGGACCACGAGGCAGACCGTCATCGGTATCGCGAGCACGAGGCCGACGGGCCCCCAAAGCCAGGTCCAGCAGACCGCGGCGAAGATGAGCGCAATCGGGGACACGCCGGTGGTGGATCCATAGAGCCATGGTTCCATGACGTTGTTGCTCACCAACTCGAGGACGACGAAGAGTCCGACCGTGAGCAGCGGCGTGATCCAACCCGGGGAGACGGCGAGCGAGAGGGCGACCGGAATGGCGGCGCCAATCCAGGGTCCGATGTAGGGAATGAAACGCAGTACGGCGGCACTCGCCCCCCAGAGGAGCGCGTTGGGCACGCCGATCAGGAAGAGTCCGATCGACACGGCGACTCCATAGCCGACGTTCAAGGCAAGTTGCATCAGCAGGTAGCGCGTGACCCGCGCACTCGCATCGTCGATGGCGCGGGTGGAGGCGCTGATGTGCCCCCGGCCGATGAGCCGTAGGATGCGGCTGCGCAGGTCTTCGCGCTTCAGCAGCATGAAGATGACCATGATCAACACGAGCGCGGCGGTGCCGAATGGCCCGAGCAAGGGGGCGATGATGGTCTGGACCAGTTGAAACGGGCTCGCCGTCGAGGTCTCGACCACCTGCACCGCTATCGCGGGTTTGGTCGTCGGTTCGGAGAGGAAGGCCGTCTCCGGCTTTCCAGGCTCCTGACTGATGGCTGGGCCATCGGCTCCAGGAAGTTCCTTCTTCAACTCCTCGACCGTCCTCGAGAACGCCTTGAACCGGACGCCCGTCGGCAATCGGATCGAGCGCAGCTTGTTCTGGATGTTCTCCTTGTAGTCGGGGAGTTTGGTCGCCACGTCGACCAACTGGCGGGTGAGCACCCAGCCGGCACCACCGGTCGCGCCGAGGATCAGGGTGACGACGACCAGCACCGCGCCGATGCGCCCAAGCCACCGCTGTAATCGGGTGACAATAGGTGCGAGAAGAAAGCTCACCAACGCGGCAAGAAACAGAGGAATGAGAAGATCACGCCCCAGGTAGAGACCGGAGACAATGGACACGGTGAGCAACAGAGTCCAAATGCCGACCAGCGCATTGGCGGCGGCGGTGCTGCTCTTGATCTTGGGCATTAGCATTTGATACGGCCTCCCTGGCGGTTCGGCGGGCGTTCATTCGCCCGCTCGCAGCGCCTGGCGTGGCCGCAGAATCGATCCACGCCGCGTCCTGAAGGACGGGCCATGGAGGCACCGTTGGGACGGCGCTCCATTGAGGCTGCAACGAGGTTCGACGTGCAGAAATGGGGTATTCACCCCATGGGGGGCTCATTTGTGAAGGGCAATGGGGTCAAGCGTAGACATTCGACATTGTTGAAATGAGTGAGGCAGAGTCTGGGGATGGCGAGGCAATGGAGGACCCGACGATTTTTGAGGCGTGCGACGGAACGACCGGGATGCGGCGAGTCCGCGCGGAATTGGTTCACATTCTCGCAAATGTCGAATGTCCAAGTTTGCCCCATTGCTGTACTCGTCGCCGCCGGCATGATCGGCCGCCGTAAGGAATGGCTGAACGCCTATTACGCATCTCCGACCCGCAGGTTTCCGATCTCTGTGACCTAATGTGCCACCGCCTGGAGCGCGAATTCGCGGTGAAGAAGTCGCCGTTTCAGTGAGGCGCGGGGCCTTCAAAAAGCAAACGTCGCAATTGCGGCTCCGAACATGGACAGGCGTGGTGGCGCAGACCACCATGAGGCTTGTTCGCGAGCGTCTCCCCGCACGACGAACGCGCAGCGATCACCGAACCGAACTGCAATCGCATGAACGCTGAACCTCCCAATCCGCATGGTTCCTTTGCGCGGTGCGCTTTCATCGCGGCCGGCACGACGCTCCTGCTCACGACGGTAGCGCTGCTGAGTCAAACGTTGACATTCGACATTGTTGAAATGAGTCAGGCGAAGCCATGGGGATGGCGAGGCAATTGATGATCCGAGGATTCTTGAGGCGTGCGAAGGAACGACCGGATCGCGGCGATTTCGCGCGGCAATGGTTCACATTCTCGCAGATGTCGAATATCCAAGTTTGACGCCATTGCCTCCCGACTCCCGTGGAGCGAGGAGCGCAAGATACCGTTCTACGCCACGAGTCATTCGTGGCGCCGCTGGACATCCGCGTCAACGGAACCGGTGATGTGAGCCAAAATCCTCTTCCAGTTCATCTGGAAGATCTGACCATTCTCAGATCTCCCGCTTCATTTATCTCCTCCCGCCAACCACCTGGTTTCCAGCGCGTTCGACTTCTTTGACCCTTCCGGATACTCGTCGGCAGATCGAGGCACGACCGTTCTTCCGCTCGAGGACAAATGGGAACACGACCGGCAGCTCGGTTCGGTTCGGTTCGCCTTCACAACCCTGTTGTGGGGAAAACGTGGGAACCGTCAACCGATTAGTCCTAAGTCGTTGATGCAGATGGTGGAGGCGGGGGGAGTTGAACCCCCGTCCCATGGTCGGTCTTCCAGCCGCGACTACATGCTTAGTCAGGGGAGAGTATTCCGCAGCACGATGACGCCCCGACTCGAGTTGTGCCGCGTAGTCCGCATGAAATTTTTCAGTGGTGAACGCGCGGTCTCCGCTCACCACCTACCCTGCTATCGGCGCCCGACCCGGTAAGCAGGAGTCTCCGGGAGGACGTCACAGCCGTTAGGCTGCGAGGGCCAATTCTTGGTTGGCTGCTAACTTTTGACCCGATTTTTTACGAGGCCAACGGATCATCCTCGGCATGCCGCCTCTGAAAGGTCGTCCAGGTCGAAACCAGTACGCCCCCATCCAAAGATCGAACGACGCCACTCTCGCCCCATCTCCCCATCCGTCAAGGGACGATTTGGCTCCCCTGCCCTGTCACGTTTCCCGCCCGGCGGGTACTGGAAGGCGAAATCCATGATGCTGGAACTCAATTGGCTCAAAAAACCCCTTGTCGAGGTCCCACGACCCCCGACACGCTCGTCTGCATGTCCCCTGTTCGCGTGGCCTTGGTGACGGCTGCTTTCACCTTCGCCACCTCGCCGCTCCGTGCCGCCAACGATTACGCGCTCACGCCCGATTCCCTGCCCCTGGACGGCGTTCCCAAGGGCGAACTGATCGACGGCGTGTATACCTCCACGAACACCCTCTTCCCGGGCACCATCCGCGCCTACACGCTTTACGTTCCGCGTCAGCACGACAGGCAGACTCCGGCCCCGATCATGGTCTTTCAGGACGGCAAGGGTCGGGCCAACGAATGGAAGGTGCCCGTGGTGTTCGACAACCTCATCCATCGCAAGGAACTTCCGCCCATCGTCGGCGTCTTCGTCAGCCCGGGGGTGGTGACCAACGCCAATACCAACGCCCAACCGCGCTTCAACCGCAGCTTCGAGTACGACTCCATGGGCGACCGCTACGCCCGTTTCCTCATCGAGGAGTTCCTCCCGTGGGTCGAGCGCACCCATGATGTGACTTTCTCCTGCGACCCGGCCGCCCGCGCGATCGCCGGTGCCAGTTCCGGGGCGATCGCCGCCTTTACAGCGGCGTGGGAACGCCCGGAATCCTTCAGCCGGGTCTTCAGCACCATCGGCACCTACGTGGGCCTCCGCGGCGGCAACGATTACCCCGTCCTGATCCGAAAAACCGAGCCCAAGCGGATGCGGGTTTATCTCCAGGACGGCTCCAATGACCTCGACATCTACGGGGGGAGTTGGTGGGTCGCCAACCTGGATATGCTGAGTGCCCTTCAGTTCGCCGGTTACGAAGTGAACCATGCGTGGGGCGACGGCGGTCACGACGGCAAACAGGGCGCCTCCGTTTTTCCGGAGGCCATGCGCTGGCTCTGGCGGGACTTCCCCAAACCCATCGGCAAGGCCTCCGCCACCAGGAATACCGTACTGAGCCAATTTCTCATTCCCGGCGAAGACTGGGTGCTCGTCAGCGAAGGGCACGGGTTCACGGAAGGCCCCGCCGTCAACCAACGCGGAGAGGTTTTCTTCACGGACATTCCGAACAACAGAATTCACAAAGTGGGTCCCGACGGAAGCGTCACCGTGTTCGCCGAAGATACCGGTGGCGCCAACGGGCTCGTCTTCGGCGCCGACGGCCTTCTCTATTCCATGGCCAATCGCCGGCAACAGATCCTCCGATACCATCCTTCCGGAGAGGTCGAGGTCGCCCTCACCAATGCCCCGGGAAACGACATTGTGTCATTGCCAGGGAATCACGGGTACTACACCGATCCGGAGAACAAGAAGGTCTGGCACGTCGACGCGGAGGGTGGCCGCCGTGTCGTCGACACGGGGTTGGGCTTTGCCAACGGGCTCGTCCTGTCTCCGGACCATTCACTTCTTTACGTCGCCGACACTCGAAGTCAGTGGGTCTGGTCCTACGTGGTCCAGCCCGATTTCTCACTCGCCCACAAGCAGCCCTACTTTCACCTTCACATCCCGGATCCCGCGAGCGACAGCGGCGCTGACGGCATGACGGTCGATGTGGAAGGACGCCTCTATGTGACGACCCGGCTGGGGCTTCAGATCTGCGACCAGCCAGGGCGGGTGAATGCGATTCTGCCCAAGCCACACACGGGCTGGCTGTCCAATGTCTGCTTCGGCGGCCCGAACCTAGACACACTCTACGTCACGTGCGGCGACAAGGTGTTCAAACGCAAGACGCGCACCCAGGGGGTCGTCCCCGGGCGTGCGCCGATCAAGCCTCCGACACCGCGGCTTTAGTTCGGATATCCCCTGTAGGGATCAGAACCACTCGAGCTTCAGCTCGATGTCCGAACGCGCCCACGCCGTCTGGTATTGGTGCAGCACCAGGTCCGCGAGTTCGGCGCGTCCCTGGGCCCGGAGTGACTTCTCCAATCCCAGGAGCCCCCATCCGTTTCGCGGCCAGCGGGCCAGGTCCTCCCTGAATACCGACTCGGCCCGGGACGGTTCTCCTGCGGCGAGAAGGGCCGCGCCGAGGGCAGGACGCACCGGCAGAGGCCAGTAGGATGGCTCCATGTATGGCATGGCGTCTTCAAGAGCCTTCGCTCGTTCCAGTTCCCGAAGCATCGCGGCGTCGCCACCGTTGGCACCCGCCACGCGCCCGGCCAGCCACGCCTCCGCCACGTTCAACACAGCCGTGGTCGGGAATACGGGCGAATCCAGCGCCTTGAACTCCGGCCTCGCGAGCAACTCGCGCAAGGACCTCAACTCCTCTTCAGCCCCGGCCCCCTTCCCCGTCGACGCCAGGGCGAGGCCGCGCGCGAAATGCCAAATGGCACGGTCGACGGCGAAGTCGTTGGTCGAAGAAGGTCGGGGCACCGAGAGAACGTCGTTCCAGCGACCGAATCGAACGGCGGTGATCCAGGGAAGGTGCCGAAAGCGCGGCGCCTCCAGGGCCGGACTCGGGCCGCAGATGGAGTCGTTGGCCAGGTCTGCCGTTTGCTGTGCCGTTCGCATCGCCGCGGCGCTTTGGCCATCGAAGAGCCTGGCCCACCAAAGGAAGTGCAGGTTGTGCGGGTAGTACACTCCGACATAAAAGCCCTGGGCCCGGCAGCGCCGGATGTACTCGCGATCTGCGCGCACGGCCTTTTCATTCGCCAGAATCGCATCCTCGTATTGTCCCACCCTCATGTAGATGTGGGCGGACATGTGGACCAGGTGCCCCGACGCGGGGGCGTAGGTCGCCAGGCGATCAGCGGAGGGCAGGCCAAGTTCCGGATCCGGGCCGGCCTCCACCGCGTGAATGTAGAGATGATTGGCTCCGGGGTGCTCCGGGGCCCGCGCCAGCACGTATCGTAGCACGGCGAACACCTCCTCCGTCTCCGGCTTCGGGGACCGATCCATGGTCCAGTAATCCCAAGGCATGGTATTCATCAAGGACTCGGCAAAGAGTGTCTGGGCATCGAGATCATCCGGATACTCCTTCACCAGATTCCTCATTGCCGCAGCGAACGCTTTGTCCAGGCCGCTACGATCCTCGGGAAGCTCAGACTGGTACCGCGCCTGCAAAGCATCGATGTAGCCACGCTCGCGGCCACTGGCCCGTTCACGAAGCCCCACGGCGCTCTGTAATGCCGTCCACGCCTGCGTGTTGTCCTCCGCCGCCATTGGGCGGTTGACGTGCGGCCCGTAGGCGTAGGCGACACCCCAGTAGGCCATCGCGCAGTCCGGATCCAGCTTGGCCGCCGACCGGAAAGAGCGGATGGCTTCCTTGTGGTTGAACCCATGAAGCAGGGCCAAACCCTGGTCGAAGTACCGCTGCGCCCGGCGATTCATCGTGGTCACCTCATGGTGCCAGCGTCCCAGACCGTCCAGAAGCGGTCCGGGTAATTTCCCGGCATCCTCGGCACTCGTGTTCATGGCCGCCGAAAGGACGGCGACCAACCATGACAATAGTAAGATTCGTTTCACGGATAGGAACTTGGATTCAGACTCGTTTCTCAGCTGTCCGCCGGGCTCCTTATCGGGCTCCCGACATCGCCCCGAGTATTTCCATCCCGACCCCGCTACGCCATGCCCCTTTAGGGTCCCCGGAAATGGAATGCCTCAGACAGGCTCTAAGAGCCTGTCTGAAAAGTCAGTGGGGTCCTGTTTTCGAGGGAAGGGCCGTATGGCG
>JBBQIU010000100.1:0-8077 GCA_038325245.1 Verrucomicrobiota bacterium | reverse complement strand
GGTGCGGCGATGGCGGAGGCCCCCTCGGAGGTGGAATCGATGCCGCCGCGCTTTACCGAGGCCCGATCGAGGGTGGAGGAGGTTTTTCCTCCGCGAGGCCGGACGGCGTCCGGGGATCTCCTGAAGACTGGCAAGGCGGCGAAGCAACTGATGACCTCGTTGGAGCGATCGTTGGGACCGCGGGCCGAGTGGCGTCTTCCGGTGTTGCGGGAACTCTGGGGGGCGACCTGGGCGGGCACGGCGCGACGTCGACGGTCGGCGGATCACGAGCGGACCTTTTTCCAGGTTTGCGGTTACACGTTGCGACCGGGACTTGGGTATCCCGTGGACGCGTGGCGTTGTGAGGAGATGGCCGGGCTATTCTCCGAGGGTGTTCAGTTTGGGAAGGAACGGTCGGTGTGGACGGAGTTCTGGGTGGCATGGCGTCGCGTTTCGGGCGGACTTTCCGCGGAACGGCAGTTGGAGATCTGGGCTTTCATGAAGCCGCATCTGGCATGGGTTTTGGCGCCGGATTCTCCAAAGCATCTGGGGCGTCCGAAAGGGGTGCAACCGGAGGGCTTGCACGAGATGGTGCGCCTTGCGGCGGCCCTGGAGCATTTGCCGGCGGAAACGAAGGGGGAGCTGGGTGGCTGGGTGGCGGCCCAACTCCGTGATCCCGCCGGGGCGCGGGGTCCCTGGGCGTGGGCGCTGGGTCGGTTGGGGGCGCGGGTGCCGTTGCACGGAAGTCTGCATCAGACGGTCCCGGTCGGATTGGCGGGCGACTGGATCGGGTTACTGGCGGACGCACAGGGGCGAGGGGTGGACGGCGCGTTGTTCGCCATCGCGCAGATTGCCCGGAGGACGGGGGACCGATCGTTGGACGTGGAGGACGAGGCACGGGAACGCGCGCTGGCGGCGATCCGTTCCGGGGAGGCTCCGGTGTCGTGGGAGCGCATGGTCCGGGAAGTCACGGTGCTGGAACGAGCCGACGAGGCGCGGGCAATGGGTGACACGCTGCCAGTGGGGCTGGCGTTGGGATGATGATGGGGACGATCAGCCCTCCTCAGTCGAGGTGACCTCGCGGTGAAGGGGCCGATCTGGTTGGGAATGCGACAAGCCAAGGCGACGCTGCCCGGCATCCTCGGCTTCCTCGCCACCACGCACAAGGTCACCAACAACTCAGGGATGCACCGTTTGGGGGCCGGAGCCCCGACCGGATCCGGCGTTTTGCCCGGACACGAGTCAGGGCTGGATGTCCGTCTCCGGGGCGGCGAGTTCGAGCGGCTTGATCCAGGCGTTGCGATAGCGCACGTCGTGGCCTTCCGCCTGGAGTTTGAGCCCGCCGGGAGTGTCCGTGATGCCCTTGCCGCTGTCGTTGCCCCCGTCGATCCCGGAATTTGGTCCACCCCAGACCTGGGTGATGGGCTGGTTGGTGTGCACCTTGATTCCGTTGAAGTAGACGGTGGCGAGCGCCTTCTCCGTGCGCTGGCCATCCTTGAAGCGGGCGGCTCGAAAAAGGACATCGTAGGCGTTCCATTTTCCGACCCCATTGTAGGCATGATACGGGGAAGGGGTCTCGTTGATGATGGCGCCCATGCCATGGCTCGTCTTGTCACCGTCGAGGACCTGGATCTCGTAACGGTTCTGAAGGTAGACCCCGCTGTTGCCTCCGGGCTTCATGATGAGGAACTCGATGTGCAGGCGGAAGTCCCTGTATTTCTCCCGGGTCACGATGTCAGCGGCGCCGTAGACGCCTCCCGCGGCGGCGGGATCATCCGTCATGACGACCGTGCCGGGATCCACCGGATCGGGAACAATCTTCCACTTGATGGGAAGCGATGACTTGAAGCGCGGTCCCTCCCAATACACCCATTTCTTGTCGAGGGTTTCCCGGGTGCCATCGATCAGGACCTCCGCTCCGGGGATGGGCTTCGTGCCGACACCGACCGCTGCATTGGCCGTGGCGGCGGCTTGGAGGGTAAGAACGGCGGCCGCAGCGAGTGTGAACCAGGTACGGGACGCGCCGAGGGACGGGTTGGGGATGGGCGACATGCGGCGAGCATGCCGTGGATCGCAGGACGATTGCAGCCTGAAAGAGGATCGGCGGCCTACTTCTGCCCGGCGACCAGGAGTGTTTCGAAATGAGGCGGCTGCTCTTCCCGCGCGACGATCGAGATCTCGACGTCTTGGAACCCCGCCTGCTCAAGCCACTGGGTGAGGTCACTCTCCGCGAATCCAAGCCACCGATCCCCGTAGAGCTCGCGGGCCTGCTCGAAGTGATGACGGCGCAAATCGAGGATGAGAAGGTTCCCACCCGGTTTCAGGATGCGATGGGCGGACTGGATGGCGCGTTCCGGACTCCTGGCGTGGTGAAGTGCCTGGCTGAGAATGACGAGTTCCACCGAAGCCGGTTCGATCGGCGGCATTTCGATGTCGCCGAGGCGGAACTCGAGATTCTTGAGGCCTGCCGTTCGGGCCTTTTCAGCGCCAAAGGCGATGATCTTCTCCGAGTTGTCGACGGCGATGACCTTTCGGCAGCGCATCGCGAGCAGTTCGCTGAGGAGGCCTTCACCGGAGCCTAGGTCGGCAACGGTGAGCGGGGGAATGATGCGGAGGAGCAACTGGCCGAAAGCCTGCCAGGAACGCCCGGGTCCGTAACTGCGGTCGAAGCGCCCTGCAACCCGGTCGAAAAGCATGCGGGCTTGGTTTTCCCGAAGCGCCAGCACCCGGCGCATGTTGATCGAATCCGGCTCATGTTCGGGGAGTTCCCGGGCGGCTCTCAGGGCGAGTTGAATGTTCTCCGTGAGGTGGGAGTCGCCCCCGTCCGGGATCCGGTAGAAGGCGCTCTTTCCCTGGCGCCGGGATTGGACGAGGCCGGCGTCCTGGAGGAGGGCGAGGTGGGTCGAGATGCGGGACTGGACGAGCGTGGTGATCTGCTGGAGTTCGCGGACGGAGAGTTCGGCGCGTTCGAGGAGTGCGAGAATTCGAAGGCGCGTGGGGTCAGCGAGGGCGCGCAGGCTCTTGAGGGTTTGGGCCATGGACAGCGGAAAATCAGGTTTGACGCGGGGGACAGACAACGTATCGTCAAATCCGGATACGTTAATACGACCCCAAAAAACGGGGGTCAATGACAACCCTTATCGAATGAGCAAACGATTCATCTTTTCGTCCGAGTCCGTGGGTGAAGGTCACCCGGACAAGGTCTGCGACACCATTTCCGACGCCGTCCTAGACGCGTGCCTGGTCGAGGACAAACGCAGCCGCGTGGCGTGCGAAACCTATGCCAAGTCCAACGTGGTGGTCGTCGGCGGCGAGATCACGACCCGGGCGAAACTGGATTATGCGGCCATCGCCCGCGAGGCGATCCGGGACATCGGGTATGTCAACGACGATGACGTTTTCCATGCCGACAAGGTGTTCGTGAACCTTTACGTCACGACGCAGTCCCCGGACATTTCGCAGGGCGTCGACGCAAAGGCGGCGGTGGGGAAGAAGAAAGCGGAGCAAGGGGCCGGGGACCAGGGGCTGATGTTCGGTTATGCGTGTGACGAAACGCCGGAGCTGATGCCGTCGCCGATCATGTTTGCCCATCGTTTGGGGCGGGAGCTGACGCGGATTCGGAAGGCCGGCAAGCTGGCGCCGTGGTTGCGTCCCGATGCGAAGACGCAGGTTTCGGTGGAATACGTCGATGACGAGCCGGTGCGGATCACGAACGTGGTGATATCGACGCAGCACGCGGCGGACGTGAAGCACGAGACGATTGAGGAATTCTGCATCGAGCAGGTGATTCGCAAGCAGTTGCCGACGGAGTTGCTGACGAAGGACACGCTGTACCTGATCAACCCGACGGGACGGTTCGTCGTGGGGGGTCCTCAGGGCGACACGGGATTGACGGGTCGCAAGATCATTGTCGACACCTACGGTGGCTGGGGGCGGCACGGCGGCGGGGCTTTTTCGGGCAAGGACCCTTCGAAGGTGGACCGGAGCGCGGCGTACATGGGGCGCTATGTTGCGAAGAATCTGGTGGCTGCCGGGTTCGCGAAGCGTTGCGAGGTCCAGTTCGCCTACGCCATCGGATATCCGGACCCCGTCAGCGTTTACGTGAACACGTTCGGGACGGCGCAGGGCGGCCTGACGGACGAGGCCGTCACGGACGCGGTGCAACGGGTTTTCAGTTTCAAGCCGGCGGACATCGTGAAGCAGCTCGATCTGCTTCGGCCGATCTACTTGAAGACGACCAACTACGGGCACTTCGGCAAGAACGATTCCGACCTCACCTGGGAATCCACGGACAAGGTGAAGGCGCTGCAGAAGGCGGCGAAGTAACCGAACGCGCAAATTTCGGGCAGGAGAAGAGACCACAGACCATCCATTCCGTTTCCATTCGAATACCATGGCCAAAGCCAAGAAATCATCCGCGGCCGCCGCGGTGCTCGCCGAGGTCGGCGCGGCGACAGCAAACCTCGCGACCTACGCGGCTCAGACGCCGGCGGGGTCGGACTACATTGTTCGGGACATTGCGCTGGCCGAGTGGGGGCGCAAACAGATCGCGGTGGCGGAGCACGAGATGCCCGGCCTGATGTCGGTCCGGAAGAAGTACGTGAAGCAGAAACCATTGCGTGGCGTGCGCGTGACCGGATCGCTGCACATGACCATCGAGACGGCCGTGTTGATCGAGACCCTTGTCGATCTGGGGGCGTCCGTGCGCTGGGCGAGCTGCAATATCTTTTCGACCCAGGACCATGCCGCTTCGGCGATTGCCCTCACGGGCGTTCCGGTCTTTGCCTGGAAAGGCGAGACGCTGGAGGAGTATTGGGAGCTGACGCTGAAGGCGATCCTTCATCCCGGGAACACGGGGCCGGAGTTGGTCGTGGACGACGGAGGCGACGTCACGATGCTGATCCACAAGGGCTACGAGATGGAGCAGGGGAGCAAGTGGGTGAACTCTCCGAGCGACAACCATGAGGTCGGAGTGGTGAAGGCGCTCCTCAAGCGAACGGCGAAGGATTTTCCGGGCGTCTGGACACGGATCGTGAAGGACTGGAAGGGCGTCTCGGAGGAGACGACGACGGGCGTGCACCGGCTCTACCAGTTGGCGGAGCAAGGCCAGCTCCTGGTCCCGGCTATCAACGTGAACGACTCGGTGACGAAGTCGAAATTCGACAACCTTTACGGCTGTCGGGAATCGCTGGCGGACGGCATCAAGCGCGCGACGGACGTGATGATTGCGGGCAAGGTGGCGGTCGTCTGTGGCTACGGCGACGTGGGCAAAGGCAGCGCGCACTCACTCAAGGCCTATGGCGCCCGCGTCGTGGTGACGGAGATCGATCCCATCAATGCCCTCCAGGCGGCGATGGAAGGATTCGAGGTCAACACGATTGAGAGCACGCTGGGTACCGGAGACATCTACGTCACGACGACGGGCAACTGTGATGTCATCACGGTCGATCATGTCCTCCAGATGAAGGACCAGGCGATCGTTTGCAACATCGGACACTTCGACAACGAGATCCAGGTGGACGCCCTTAAGAAGACGAAGGGCGTTCGGGTCGACACGATCAAGCCGCAGTACGACCGGTATTACCTGCCCAACGAACGGAGCATTTACCTTCTGGCGGAAGGCCGGTTGGTCAACCTGGGCTGTGCGACGGGCCATCCGAGTTTCGTGATGAGCAACTCCTTCACCAACCAGACACTCGCCCAGATCGATCTCTGGCAAAACAAGGACAAGTACGAGAAAACGGTCTATCGCCTGCCGAAGAAGCTCGACGAGGAAGTGGCCCGGCTGCACCTCGAGAAGATCGGCGTGAAGCTGACGAAGCTCACCAAGAAGCAGGCCGGCTACCTGGGAATCTCGCCGGACGGCCCCTATAAACCCGAGCACTATAGGTATTAACGGTCGGCGGGAGTTCCGGTCCCGGCTCCCGAGGCAGGGTGGGGGCCAACCGGAACATGTCGTTCCGGTGTTTAGCGATGTTCCTTCAATCAATGCTTTCCCCGGCGGATTTGCGCCGGGTGAGATCCAGCCAAGCCTTCGATTTAAGAGGAATCAGCGCACTGGCGTTGGCCACCTGCAGGCCGTCTCTCTGGTCATGATGGCTTTGGATCAACCCGTAATCACCTGTCCCCCTGTCGGGGGATCCAAGGCATGACGCACGCGAAGGCGCGAAGGCGCGAAGGAACGAAAGCGGGGGTGTCGGAAGGAGCGTACAAATCACGCTGTCCCACTGTTCGGTCCCCCTTTTCGCTCTGGAGGCCCGGAGGGCCGGAAGAGCCGTAGCCGCCCACGGCGTGAGCCGTGGGAGTCAGGTCCCATTTGTAGGGAGCCCCGGAGGGGCGAAAGAAGATGGACGTTGTCTGACCGCCCCCCCCGGGGGCTCCGAGCATCGTTTTCGGGGCCGTTCCCACGGCTCGCGCCGTGGGCTATGGCTCTGGCGCCACTCCGTGGCTGGATAAAGCAAGAGTGTGGAAATAAGCGGTCCGACGTGACGGTGGATGGGTAGGTCTCACGGTCTTGAAACCGCGCATGCGGAACCTGAACTGCGGAACGAACGGTTGCCCTCAGCCGTCTTCGCTTTGCTTCGACGCGCCACGCCCCGGACCTCCCGCGAGCGGGAGAGGGGGAAATGGCCCAGCGGGTTTCGAGGGTGACGAGACAGGTTCGCTGGGACGCTTCATGAGGAGTCGATGGGACCTCCCCATCCGAACGGCGCAGGTTCCATCTCCCCATGCGCGGGGGTGCGCACTAGGGTGGGCGTCCGATGAGTCGCCGACATGTCCTGGTCACGGGTGGAGCGGGTTTTGTGGGGTCGCACCTCGTGGAGCGGTTGCTGGGCGAGGGTCGGCGTGTGGTCGTGATCGATGACGGCTCGACCGGCAACCTGGAGAACCTGGCGTCGGTGAAGTCGGATCCACACCTGGAAGTCCTGACGGGGCGGATTTCGGAATGCACCGGGCTGGACCGGTTGGTTGGGCAGGCGTCGTTCGTCTTTCACCTGGCCGCGGCCGTGGGGGTGGACCTGGTGGTGAATTCGCCGGTGGGGACGATTCAGAACAACCTGGCCGAAACGGAGGCGTTGCTGCGCGCGGCGGCGATCGCGAAGACGCCGCTGTTGTTCACCTCGACTTCGGAGGTATACGGGAAGAGCCAGCGGGACGTGTTCCGCGAGGTGGACGACCTCCTGATCGGGCCGCCGAATTTGGGGCGGTGGAGTTATGCGTGCTCCAAGCTGATGGACGAGTTTCTGTCGCTGGCTTACACGCGGGAGCACGGGGTGCCGGTGATCATCACGCGGTTGTTCAACACCGTGGGGCCGAGGCAGACCGGGAAGTACGGGATGGTCCTGCCGCGGTTCGTGGATGCGGCACGGGTCGGGAGTTCGTTAAGGGTGTTCGGAAACGGTCAACAGTCGCGGTGCTTCTGCCTCGTTCACGACACGGTCGAGGCGTTGTTGAGACTCGAGCGATGTCCGGCGGCCGTGGGCGAGGTCTTCAACGTCGGCAACGACGAGGAGATTAGCATGGTCGATCTCGCCAGGCGCGTCGTGCAGGAGTTGGGATCGACTTCGCGCATTGAGTTCATCCCATACGACCAGGCTTATGCGCCGGGCTTTGAGGATATGCTCCGGCGACGTCCCTCCCTGGAGAAGTTGGAGCGCTTCGTCGGGTTTCGTCCACGGACGCCGTTGTCCCGGATCATCCGGGTGACGGCGGGACTGGAAGACGTTGGCGGGTAGACCGGGGACATGATGAGTGCGCAACCTAAATCGAACCCGTCTGAGCCGGCGTCCGCGCCTGACACGCTGCCCGCGTCGACACCGGGATCGACATCGGCATCGACACAGGAATCGGGGGCACCGCATCGCCGGAGACCGCGTTATTCGGGACGGTATCCGCGGCGTTTCGAGGAGAAGTACAAGGAACAGAATCCGGCGCGGTATGGGGAGGTGGTGGCGAAGGTGCTGGCGTCGGGCAAGACACCTGCGGGCACGCACCGGCCCATCATGGTCGGCGAGATTCTCGAGGCGTTGGCGCCGAGGCCGGGGGAGCGAGCGGTGGATTGCACGCTCGGGTACGGCGGCCACGCCCTGGCCTTGCT
>JBBQIU010000099.1:0-8107 GCA_038325245.1 Verrucomicrobiota bacterium | reverse complement strand
GTGTTCTGGCCGGAGAATTCTGACACGTACTTCCCGCTCGTCGGCACATTCAGCTTCAACAACTACTTCGCCGGATTTCCCAGCTCCGACCACAAGCTGGTATTCATGGATCTCTCCGTGAACGCCGTCCCCGAGCCGTCGACCTACGTTGTGGGTGCGTTCATGGCCGCCGCCGCCGGAATGGTCCTGCGCCGCCGCATCAACCGCTCCTAGCGTCGCTCACTGAACCTTCAGAAACTCACTTCGTCGAACCCAACCCAATCCAACCCAAGCCATCGTCAGTTCATTCCTGCCATGCAATTCAACCTATCGATCCTCACTGTCTTCGCCGTCTCCTCCTTCGCCTCCCTTGCGAACTCCCTTCCCACCCTCGACGGCAAGGTGCCTCTGGTCATCGGCCATCGCGGCGCCAGCGGCTACCTTCCCGAACACACCTTGGAATCTTACCGCCTCGCCATTCAGTTGGGCGCGGACTACATCGAACCCGACCTCGTCTCCACGGCCGACGGCGTGCTGATCGCTCGCCACGAGCCCATCCTCGGCGCAACCACCGACGTTGCGAGTCATCCCGAGTTCGCCGTAAAAAGGACCACCCGCATGCTGGACGGAGTCTCGGTCACCGACTGGTTCGCCAGCGATTTCACCCTCGCTGAGATCAAAACGCTCCGCGCCGTCCAGCCGAACGCATCTCGCGATCAAGGCTTCAACGGCCTCTACGAAATTCCGACCTTCGACGAAGTCATCGCGCTCGCGAAATCCGAAGGTACCGCGGTCGGTCGCACGGTGGGCATCTACCCCGAAACCAAGCACCCCACCTTCCACGACAACCTTGGATTGTCGCTCGAAGAGCCACTGCTCGGCTCCTTGACCGCCGCGGGCTGGAATAGCGCCGGCGCCCCGGTGTTCATTCAATCGTTTGAGGTCTCCAACCTCCAGCAGTTGAACACCCTCACCGACGTCCCACTCATCCAGTTGATCGACGCCGATGACGTCAGACCGGACGGTTCGCTATCTCTGGTCGCGCCGTACGCCCAACCCTACGACTTCGTCGTCGGCGACGACCTGCGCACCTTCGCGGACCTTCTCACTCCCGCCGGCCTGGATTTCGTCAACGATTACGCCGATGGGATCGGCCCATGGAAGCCCTACCTGCTGAAAACTCGCATCTACGACACGAACAACGATGGGGTCGCCGAGGACCGCAATGGGGACGGCGTTGTTAACATCAAGGACCGCGAAGTTGTCGGCGACACCGGGATCATCGGCGAAGCGCACGCGGCCGGGCTCTACGTGCACGCCTTCACCTTTCGCAACGACGCGAGCCTCTACGGATTCACGGACCCTATCGAGGAGTACCAGACCTACTTCAAGCTTGGCCTGGACGGGCTTTTCTCCGACTTCCCTGACACCGCATTTGCCGCCCGCGCCGGAGTTGTTCCGGAGGCGTCCACATGGACTGTCGGGATCGCGGCTGCCACACTCGCGGGAACGTTCCTTCGCCGGCGCCTCCGGTCGTAGTCCCGGTCAACGCCAACGCCGCGCGCCCGGAACAGGGAGGAGGGGGATTAAACCTGTCAGGCACCGGTCCGGGCGCGATGGGAAGTTAGAACGTTGACCAGTTACAACCTCGCCCGACGGCGAGCAGCAATTCCAATAGCCCCGGCCGCCACGACCCCGCCCGCTACCCAGGTCGAGGGTTCCGGCACCGGGGTGATGGATACCTCGAAGGCGATGAACTGAGTGAACTGCGTTGGACTGAAGTTGTTGTCTGAAACCATCACCAGCGACCGGTTTCCGTTCGCCAGATCAGGCCCGAAGGTCAGGCCTTCGATGTTGTCCAGGACAATCCCGAGGTCGTCGAGATCGATGATCAGCGTCTTGACTCCTCCCGAGAATGCCCCGCCACTCAGTGACGGCAAACCGGAGATGTCGTCGGCACCGCTGATGTCCCACTCGTACAGGCGGATAGAATTGCCGACCCCGTTCGAGAAGGAACGTTCCAGCGCCAGGAATTTGGTGTCGCTGAGTGCCAGCAGTTCCACGAGTCCGACCGTGGCGAAGCTACCCGAGGGAATCGGCGCATCTGCCACCACGTCGGTCAGGTAGGCATACTCGGCGCCCGCCACACCCGTGGTTGCGTCGAAGCCGAGGACGCGATTCCAACTTCCGGTACTGGTGTCCGCGGCAGGACCGTCCTGGTAGAGGGCATTTTCGGTGGCCGTGAAGAGCTTCGAACCGTCCGCGGAGAAAGTAAGGCTCTCGAAAGCGAGGTTGTTGCGGATTCCAGCGGTCGTATCGGGAACTGCCGTGGGAAAGAATTTGGCAGGGGTGTCAAACTCGCCCACGTAGGTCCCGTCGGGATTCATCTCGCGAACAAAGGGGTTGGTGAGCCGCAGAGCGGATTTCTCGCCTTCACTGGTCCAAACCAGGGTCCCGGTGCCCGGTCGGAGACGAATGGACTCCGGATCGAGTGCGAGCGTCGGGAACGAGGTTCCATCTGGGCGAAGTATGGAGGTGACGAGGTCAACCGCGACGGAATTAAAGCCGCCGAGGTCATAGTCGAGACTCAACTCGTAGTACCGGGCCGGATTGAATTGCGAACGATCGTCGGCGATCGCCACGAAACGGCCGGTGGCAGCGTTGTAGTCGATGCCGGAGAGGCCACCGAATTCCGTGCCCAGGGCCTGGGTTCCCGTGGGAAGGGTCTGCTGACCCAGATACCGGAGGTTCAGGCTGGAGGCTTCTGCTGTGGTTACGGCGCCGAGCGCGCACGCGAGGACAAACGGGCGGGTGATGTTCATTTGGGAGTCGGGTTTGTGTCGATTTGTGGGCGTCATTCGAAGGGTTCGTGAATCAAGAGGAGTCGATTCACGTGCGATTCCGGCGGGTGCGGCCATGGATCAGGGCCAGTATCGCCCCGGAGGCAAGGAGTAGGCCAGGGGTCATGGAAGTCTCGGGAACGATCGTGGGAACACTCAGGCGGAGGGACCCTATGGAGAAGTCTGCGGTGGCCGTCAGATTGTCGGGCATCACATTGATCACGATCGAACCGACGTTCACGGTGTCATTGAGAAAACCCAGAAACATCGCGCTTCCGTCCTGATCCTGGGTGCTGGAGCCGATTCCAGTCACGCTCCCCAAGGCACTCCCGAAGGTGTCGAACGCCTCGATCGAAGCACGAAAGCCGCCCAGGGTTGCCGACTGGAAGGCTGCTCCCGCCCCCCGCACGGCTTGGTCGAATGAGATCGTGATGGGTCCGGCACTTCCGAATCCCGAATAGAGCAGGGGCTCGCCGATGAAAAAGTTGCCCAACCAGCCGTCGCCCTCGTCGGCACGTTCCAGGTCGAATCCCGAGCCGCTCCCGACCCCGATGCCAGTGCCTCCGACCGAGGTGCCGGTAAACGGATTGCCGAGGAGATCGAATGCGGCGCCTTTGGACGACCAGGCGACGCGGTCGTTCCACGCGGAATGCGAAGGATCGGTGAGGGTGACGAGAACGCCCAAGGCGCTCGGCGTTGCCGAAGCCCAAGTCATGGCCACGGGAATCAGAAAGTTGAAAACGGATTTCATGGGATCAAGTGTAAAGTAGGGGTTGTGTTCATAGTCCGTCAGACTGCGAGGGAACTCAGGGGCACGTGATCAGGCCGGTCAAGTTGCCCGAAGCGTCAGCCGCCTGAAAAACCGGGCTTCCGCGAAGTTGGATCAGCGCCGCATAGCCCGCCGTTGCCCGCGCGAAGGGCGCCTGGCGCGGGTTGGTCCGGACGAAAACGGAGTCACCGTTCCGATACGGACCAGCGATGAAGCTGCTGGCAGTGTCGCGGATGTACACCGCAGGTTGGTTGTCCACTGCGTCGACGACGCTGAAGGTGTATCGGCGTGCGCTGGCGGAGATGACGCAGTTGAGCAGAAGGTTCGGTGCCGTACCGTCCAGGGTCAGACGGATGACGACCGGGTCGTGATCGCTCAGTTGGTCGGGGAACTCCGAGTTGAAGTGCACGATGTCCGTGACGACAACCGATGCCAGGCTCGCGCTGACCATGACGTGGTCCAGTGTCTGGGAGTTGCCTTCGAACACATAGGTGTAGCGTTCGTTCACCGGGAGTTGCTCCACCGTGGCCACAAGGCCCGCGGTCTTCAAAATTCCAACGGAGGGCGAGAATTCGAAATCGTTCAGGTCGCCGAGCACCACCACATTTGCATTCGGTTCGATCGCGGTCAGGCTTTGGACGAAGTTCGCGACCAGCGAGGCTTGCTGTTGCCGCTGAATTTCGCTGGGGCGGACCGGAGGTTGGAGCGGCCCGTAAAGGGGCTGATCCCCGCCCTTGGAGTTGAAATGGTTACCAATGACGAATAGCCGGTAGCTCTGGAAGAGGAACTCCCCCACCAGTGGCTTGCGGCTGTTGTTGAACGCCGGATTCAGCGGATCGATGCGGCCGGGGCTGAAGGACAGCTCAGGCTCGCCCGAATTGTTCACCGCTAACACCGAACCGGTCGAGGTGCCGCCGGCACGATCAACGAAGCTGACGCGACCCGGGTTGAAGAGAAATGCAACGCGAATATTGCCGCCCGGTTCCCCGCCATCCTGATCGTCCACGGGGTCGAGCTGCCGATATTCATAGGTCGGTCCACCCTCATCAACAATGGCGTTGATTAGGGTCTGTAAGTTGCTGGAGGCGTCGACCACCGAATCGTTGACCGGCCCGTTGTTGTCCTGCATTTCCTCGAGATTGAGGATGTCGGGAGCGCCGAGACGATCCACAATGGCACCCGCGAGATCCGCAAATCTCTGCGCGCCGTCTCCCATGTCGAGGTTCTCAACGTTGAAGGTCGCCAATGTGAGTTGATCCACTCCTCCGACCAACGTCGTTACTTCGCGCTCCACGCCCGCGGTTGGGGCGGGCAGAGGACCGACATTGAGGACTTTGAAGGCCGAGAAGCTATAGGACAGCACCCCCACCACGGGGCCGGGGAACTGCTGGCCCACCCGCACCGAAGGGGGATTCGGAATCAGTTCGTCGTCGAGGAAGATACGCTCTGGATTGAAGTCTGCATAACTTGCGGCAAGGGAACCGCCGCGAGTTGACAGGCTGGTGGCGCCAACGCCCGCATCGGCGAGGACCCCTATTTCACCGAATCTATTTCGGGGACCCGTCACCAGGGCGTCGTTCACCTGAACCAGCATGCCTTCAAGGCTCTCGAAGAAGTCCAGGCCGTCGTTGGCGGGGTCGAAGAGGCCCCCAGCGTCCTCGACGGTTCCATTGACGGCGTCATCAGCAAAGATCTCCGTTGGAATCGCGCGCCCGCCGAGACCAAGCACGACGGGCGTGGGCAATGCCACTCCGGCGCCGACCGTCGTGAAGGTCGGTTGGGTGATCTCGGTGATGGTGAGGTTGTTTGCGGACCCGCCGGGTCGGAACTCGATCACTCGGCCGGACACCTTCAGCGAGTCCCCCACGTGAACGCTGGGCGCGCTCGAAGTGAAGACGAAAATTCCTTCGGAAGTCGCGGGGTTGGCGTCAGGCGTCGGGTCCTGGAGGTAGAAACCATTGCGGGCAACGGCGGTGACGATGCCCGGCGTCTCCACCACAATCTGGCCCGCGTAGGGCGAGAGGTGAGCGACACCCTGGATATCGCGGATCCGAGCCACCTGGGCCGTGTCGTTGTCGGCGATCGACACCCTGACTCCGATGATCGCAAGGCTCGTGGGGTACTGGTCGGCATCGGACGTTGCCGTGATGGCGTGCTGGATGTTCGCGGAATGCGCGCCTTCCACAGCCAGATCGTCGATCGCCCGCACATAGACAGTGACCGGGCTCTGCAACGTTAATGGGATTTCAAGCGCCCCTGAATAACTCACGCCATCCAAGCTTATTTCCACCTCGGATGCCGTGGTAGCGGTGATGGTTACTTGCCCGGCCGGGAGGGTCGCAAGTGCGAGGGTGTAGTGATCGCTTGCTCCACCCTCCGCAACGGCGGTGCTGCCATCGCTTTGAGTGAGATTGACACCCGCCCCGGAACCGCCTCCACGCAAGCCGGAAAGGTCCTGGCCTGGGTTCGGCCGTCCAGGCGTGAAGCCCTCGGGGATGGGCAGCGCGTCCACGGGGCCGTCATACCGCACCCACGCCGCCGCCAGATCGTTTGCGGCCGTATTTCCGGTGAAGTAGGCGTTATCCGCGAGTGACGAAAGGTTGAGATCCGCAAGTCCGGGCGGCGCGTCTGCATTGTCCGTCTCCCAGGACACGAAATCGAGGTAGACGTTGTCCGAGCCACTGCTGTTGCCGTTGGGCCCGGCGAGGTAGATGTAGACCGCATCTCCGGCGACCGCGAGGCCTACGCCTGTGGAACCACCCAGACCATCCGTTCCGACGGTGACTCCAGTCCCTGGCGCCAAAGACAATGAGTAGTCGCCGGTGCCGGGGCTAAGGGTCGTGTCTGTCACCACTCCAGTTGCGACCGTCCACAACGCGATCAACGTTCCCCGGGGGACGTCACCCAGGTAGGCATCGTTGCCGAGTGTCAGCACGCTTTCGTTGACGTTCAGCGTCGAGCCTCCTCCCGTCAATTCATTGTCTGAAAGCCGCAAGCCACGCAAATCCAGGTGATCGGTGAGCGTCAGGAGCTCGACAAAATCGCTGCCGGACGTGGTGTTGTCCGACGCGTACTCATTTAGGATGATGTCCCCGAGGCCGGGCGGCGCGGCGGCAGGTGAGCTGAGCGGGGCGGAGCAGAGAGCGCTCCAGAAGACGACCAAATGATGGAAGGAAGTTCTCACAGGATTGGATCAGCGAGGGCAGGTTAGGATGCGCCAGTACCTTCGCCATGCACGCCATAGTCCGATGCACGTGGAGGAAGAGTTCGCGAGCGCTGAAAAAATATGATTGGCCGTCGTAACGAATACGCGGCGTACCGGAGGCGTTTGGGCGAAATATATTCCCGGTCCATTAAAAGGCACTTCAGGCGATGGCGGCGACGTGGGAACGTCACCGAGTCATTCCCCTCACGGCGCGGCGGGGAGGCGGTGTCCGCACCATTCTCTCTGGACCGACCTGCATGGCTTTCGACAACCTCGGCGTTCATGACCTTCCGTCCTCGGTCCGGGAGGGGGACGCTGTTCTCTGCACGGAAGCGGGCCCCTACCAGATGAGCTGGGAGACCCGATTTGCCCGCGGGTTGGAGGCGGTGGTGTGGTGCGAAGGGCCGGGAGTGGACGTGTTCGGGAGTGCGAGCGGATTGATGGCTGTCTGCGGGGGCGGTGAGCGTCACCGTATGTCCTGTGGGACTTCGGCTTCCTGAGCTGCGGTAATGCGGCCACGGGACGAGAATTGTACGACAAGCAACGCATCAAGTCCGATCGAGCAGCAGGATTCACCGCATCGCCGTGGGCCGATCGCGGACGTGTCTTTTGCCTGAGCGAGGACGCCGATTCCTACGTCTCCAAGGCGGGCGATGCGTTTCAGCTCGAGCGCATCGACGCCCTTGGGGAAATGTGCATGGCCACTCCAGCACTGGCCGGCGACGGCATCTACATTCGGTCCATTTCCCACCCTTGCCGGATGGGCGAGACGCCATAGGTCGTGGCGATTACCACTCGGGGTCACTTACTGCTCGGGGTCCTATCTCCGATTTTGACAAAGGGATTTGGATCAGCCGGGATCCGACCTGACGACGCCCTCCATCCTTCCAAATCCAGGGGTCCATCCCTTTCGGAAATCGAGCCCACGCCGAAGTGACCCCGGGTCGAGGCGCTGCGAGCGAGCGAAACGGCCGACGCCCGATTCGCCCGCCAAGCGGCGTTTCAGTCGGAAATCCAGGACCTTACCGCATGGTTACGGCTAAGCTTCCACGGGGTGGGAAAGGTCTGCCTGCACACGCTGTGCGGACGATTCGGGATCAAACTGCTGGTTTTGGCGCATTCAGTTCTTGCCCACCTCTCCATTATCGAATAGTTGAACGTGCGTCCCCACACGGTGCCGGCAGGCCTATTGCAGCAAAATGCCCCGTTTATCCAGAAATGCAGCCCATGCAAATACCCCACAACGACCACCCTTCCCGGATTCGCTCTGTGTTCACCTATGCTGCACTGGCGGCGCTGTGTATAGGATGTTTC
>JBBQIU010000098.1:0-8150 GCA_038325245.1 Verrucomicrobiota bacterium | reverse complement strand
AAGCGGAAGTGGCGGATCCCTTTCCGGCCTTGGCGGGACGAGGCGTGGGGCGTTGAATCGCGCTGTGCCAAGCCTGTGAATGACGACGCATCATCTGGCCATTGATCTCGGGGCGGAAAGCGGGCGGCTGATGCTGGGGACGCTGCACGAGGAACTGCTTTCCTTGAAGGAAGTGCATCGCTTTCCCACCGGCGCCATTCGTGTGGGCGATTCCCTGCATTGGGACATGCCCCGGCTCTTCGACGAGGCGCGCCGGGGCCTGGCGGCGGCGGGCGCCATGGGATTGCCCATCCGGAGCGTGAGCACGGATTCCTGGGGGGTGGATTACCTGCTTTACGGCCCTGCGGGCGAGTTGATGGAACCGACGTATCACTACCGGGATCCCCGGACGGCGCGGGGCGTGGAAGCGGCGCATGGGCGGGTGACCTGGCCGGAGATCTTCGAGCAGAGCGGAATCCAGTTCATGCCGTTGAACACCTTGTACCAACTGGCAGCCGAGGATCGGGCGCGGTTGGAGAAGGCCACGCGCCTGCTGATGGTGGGCGACGGTTTCAATCACTTCCTCTCCGGCATCGCCAGGGCGGAGGTGACCCTCGCCAGCACGAGCATGCTGTACAACCCGCGGACGCGGAACTGGTCCCGAACTCTTCTGGACCGTCTGGGGATTCCCGCGGGCTTATTCCCCGGGATCGTGCCGGCGGGGACGCTGCTGGGACCCCTGCGCCAGGAGTTGGCGGAGGCGTCGGGCCTGTCCGGGGTCGACGTGATCGCGACGTGTTCCCACGACACGGGCGCCGCGGTGGCGGGTGTGCCTGCGGAAGGTTCCGGCTGGGCCTATCTGAGTTCGGGGACGTGGTCGTTGATGGGCATCGAACGGCGGGAACCCCTCGTGACCGAACAGGCGCGCGAGTTGAATTTCACAAACGAGATCGGTATCGCGGACACCGTGCGCCTGCTGAAGAACATCAGCGGACTCTGGCTGCTCCAGGAATGCCGGGGATCTTGGGCGGCAGCCGGACAGAAGAGCGACTACGCGACGCTGGCCCGCATGGCGGCGGAAGCCCGGCCTTTTGGCTCACTGATCCAGCCCGCGGACCCGTGTTTTCTGGCGCCGGATCGTATGCCGGAACGTATCGCCGCCTATTGCCGGGAACGGGGTATGCCGGAGCCATCCGGGATCGGTGCGACGGTCCGGTGCATTCTCGAAAGTCTCGCACTCCTGTACCGCCGAACCCGGGACCAATTGGAATCGATCACCGGCTCCGGGATTGAGCGACTGCACATCGTGGGTGGCGGAAGCCAGAATGAGCTGTTGAACCAGTTTACTGCCGACGCCCTTCAGATTCCGGTACGGGCGGGACCGGTCGAAGCGACGGCGGCGGGGAATCTCCTGACCCAGGCGTACGCGTTGGATCTGCTTCCGTCGGTGTCGGTCATGCGTGAAGTGGTGCGAAACTCATTTGAGGTGCGGCGGTTCGAACCCAAACCGACCGCGGCGGTGGGATGGGACGCGGCGTACGCCCGGTTTCAAGCACTTGTCTGAGGCGAAAAGGACTCATGGCCAGGTCGTCTTCTTCGGAGAGTGGCGAGAATCGATCCTCGGATCCGTAGCATCGGTCTCACGGTCCCCGCGCTTGTCCAAACTTTTGAAGAGCCTCCACCCTCCATCCATCCGTAAGCTAACCACGAAAATCCAACCCCTCCGACCTCCCATGAAACGACGACGCTTCCTCGACTTTCTCGCCCTCGGCACCGCGACGGGAGCAGCTTCAACCTTCGCCTCCACGGGTCGTGCCGCAGAAGCGACCGCTCCCGGTGCGGCCAAGGGAACCAGTCCCCTGCGCATCACGAAGGTGCGTCCGATTCTGACCGCCCCCCAATCCAACGTCCGGATGGTTGTGGTCAAGGTCGAGACCAGCGAACCCGGTCTCTACGGACTCGGCTGCGCCACGTTCAACCAGCGCCCCCTCGCCGTGAAGACGGCCGTCGAGGAATACCTCGATCCGTTCTGCCGCGGACGCGACGCCCATAACATCGAGGACCTCTGGCAGACGGTTTACACCAGCTCCTACTGGCGCAATGGCCCGGTCCTGAACAATGCCTTGAGCGGCCTCGACCAGGCCCTCTGGGACATCAAGGGCAAGCTCGCGGGTCTCCCCGTGTACCAACTCCTTGGCGGGAAGGCGCGCTTCGCCGTCGATTGCTACGCCCACGCTTCCGGCAGGGAGAACGCCCAGGTCGTCGAGAACGTCCAGCGCCTGATGGCCGACGGCTTCCGACACATTCGCATCCAACTTGGCGCCTACGGTTCCACCCATCTCTCCGGCAAGGGCGACTTCGAGGAAGCCGGATTCGGCCTGCCCGTGGAGGCGCACATCGATCAGGCTGCGTATTGTCGGGCGGTTCCGCGTATGTTCGCCGCCGTCCGCGAGAAATGCGGGGAGGCCGTCGAACTCCTCCACGACGTCCACGAGCGGGTCCCCCCCATGGACGCGGTGCGTCTCTGCAAACAGGTGGAACCGCATCGGCCTTTTTTCATCGAGGATCCGTTTTCGCCGGAGGACATCGGCTGGTTTCGGGTGCTCCGCCCCCAGACCAGCGTGCCACTGGCGATGGGTGAATTGTTCAACAGCCCGCACGAGTGGACGGGGTTGATCACGGAACGGCTCATCGACTTCATCCGCGTGCACATCTCCCAGATCGGCGGTCTCACGCCCGCGCGGAAGCTGGCCGCGCTGGCGGAGGCCTTCGGGGTTCGCAGCGCGTGGCACGGTCCGCTCGACGTGTCCCCGGTGGGTCACGCGGCCAACGCCCACCTGGACCTGGCCATCTGGAACTTCGGCATCCAGGAAGCTGTCCGCTTCAACGACGCCATGCGGGAGGTGTTTCCGGGAGCGCCCCACATGAAGAACGGTTACATGCATATCAACGAGGCTCCCGGCTGGGGCGTGGATCTCGACGAAACCGCCGCGAAGAAGTATCCGCTTCCGGAAAGGCCGGCGTACTGGCTGCCCGTCCGCCGCCGCGACGGCACCTCAGTGAGACCCTGATGCGCTTTGAATGAATCTTCTTCCCCAACGTGCCGTCGGTGCCTCGGGAACGCTCATCGGCGATTCCCTTCGCGGCATCGACAACGTCGTCACAGACCGGGTTCGGGCCACGGTACTGGCCGTGGGCCCCCGGCGCGCCTATAGCCAGCTCATCGCCGAGAACGACGCGCAGATTCTCGGATCGGACCTCACGAATGGGCGGCAGATCGTCGCGGCCCGGACCGCGATTCACGAGGGGATCGTTCGCCAATGGGCGCTGGAACAGGTCCGAAAGAACAAGTACGAACGCCCATTCGCCGTGGTCGCCCTCGGGGGCACGGGTCGGGCGGAAGTGACGCCGTGTTCGGACCTCGACTTCGCCTTCATTTTTGATGACGCGCTCGAAGGCAACCCGTTCCTCCTGGACCTTCAGCGCCAACTGCTCCACACGAACGATTTTCGCGAGGCGCATGGATTCCACTTCGAGCCGTTCCCGTTCAATCTCGATGACGCGCCGCGGCTGGTGGACAAGCAGCTCAATTCGTTCCTCGACCTTTCGCCGGTCCATGACCCGACCGGTCTGGCGGATCGGTTCCGGGAGCGCATCCGGAAGACGTACGATCCCTTCGAGCATTTCCTCCACGTCCGGAGTTTCTGGAAGGGCCGATGGGAGAAGGCGGCGACAGAGGTCGAGCGGCTGGACAAGTTTGACATCAAGAACGACGGGCTTCGCGTCTTCCTGGCGGGCATCTGGACCCTCGCCGGCCAGCATTTCCAGCACAGCCACGAGATCTTCGCCGCCCTGCCCGATCCGCGGGATCTCGAGGCGTACAATTTCCTGCTCCGAATCCGTTGCTTCGTTCAATTGCGCCATTCGCCTTCCGCCCGATGCCTTCCCGACGGTAACCACCCGGAGGACATCCTGGGATTCGAGGATTTCCTGGCGCTGGGCGATCTCCTTGGACCGGGCGCCTCGGAGCAAGCCCGGTTCGACTTCGGCAACGAAATCCGGACCCGGCTCTTTGCCGCCCGCCGGCGTGTCGCCCGGTTGGCCAAGGCGGTCATCGAGGAGGAACTGACCGGTGGCCGAGAAGCCGCGCCCGGCAGCGCGATCCATTACACCGTCGGCGGACTCCGCCACCAGTTTCACGATCCATCGGCGTCGCCGGAGAAGCGCAGCCGCGACGCCCTTGCCCTCGTCCTCGCCTCGCAACGTTACGGCGTGCAGATCGACCCGTCCGAACTGCGCCGGACGTTCCGTGGCGTCGGGGACTGGCTTTCTCCTGTGCCGGAGCTTTCGGCCCTGTTCTACGAACAGCGGGGAAGCCTCGCGGAGTCATTCCAGTTCCTATCGCAATTCGACGGCGCCGAGGACCGGCTTTTCCCAGGGTACGCCCGATTCGAAGCCTCGCTCGACAACCGGGTCTTGAAGGAACAGACGCTCGCCCGGAGTGCCTTCGAACGGCAGAAGATGAAGGCCCTCGAGGAACTCGTGCGTGACGGGCGCAAAGAGCTCGATCAGGCCGTCCAATCCCAGCGCCTTTCGTCCCTCTCCGGTGAGATCGACCCTGCGATCGCCGCCGCTCTCCTGAGCGCCGATCACCTGGCCGGCGTGAAGCTCGCCCTCAAAACCAAGCGTCTCCCCCTCACCAGCGGGGATATCCAACGTCGTGAGGACACGTCCCTTAAGATCCACGATCGCCATTCGTCCGGACTTTCGAACATCCCCCTCGCCGACTATTTCCAGTTTTACCGGCCCTGGTGCGAATTCTCCGACGCCACTCTTTCGACCGCCGAGTTCCTTATCGCCAACCGGCGCGCCTTCAAGGACCACGCCGCGGCCGGCATCAACCCCGATCCCGTCGTCGTCGCCTTCGCCGAACTCTGCCGCGATGAGCAATTGCTCCGGAGCCTCTACGTCTTCACCTGCGCCGATCGGACCGAATGGGACTCCGCGCGCGTGAACCCCGGACGGTGGTTTCTCAGCCGCGAACTTTACCACAAGGCGCTCCAGCAATTCCGCCCTGGTTTCGACCCGACGCACGCGCTTCGCACCCTTGGTTTTTCGGCTGAAGAACAGGCGGTCCTTCAGGACTTCGGCTCCGACTTCTATGCGGGCGTCTATCGCACCCATGCAGGGACGTTCGGGGCCCACCTTCTTGCCCTCGTCGAGTCGCCAGACGAGACCGGTCCGAAAGCAATGCTTCTGCGCGATGGCAGCACCGTAATGGTGGGCGTGGCCGCGTCCGATTTCCGCGGTCTGGCCGCGTGCATCACGGGAACCCTATGGAAAGCGGGTATCAGCCTGCGCCAGGCCCACCTCTTCTCCGCGATGAACCTGCATCTTGGCCTGGATTTCTTCCACCTCGCCCCGGGCAGTCCTGTGCCGCAGGGCACCGAGTTGATGCGGCGGCTCGAAAAATCCATCCGCGAGAGAAATCACATCGCCCCGGAAGACGAATCCCAACTCCCCGCTCTCACCCGAACGACCACGCTCAAGGAGTGGCTGCCCGGCCGTTACTGTCTCCAGCATGAGACATCCTACGACGGTGAAGGCCTGATCTACGCCCTCGCCTACAAGGTCTTCCGCCATCTCGAGGGCAACATTTTTGGCTTGAAGGCCGATGCCAATCCGAACGCCGTCTACGTCTCCATCTACCTTTCCCTCCCCAAGGATCTAAGCCTCGAACAGGCGCAGCGGATCATCCGGGAGCGGTTCTGATTCCGAACCTATCCCCGCAGCGTGTGAACACCGACCGCGCGGATATACTGCGCACGTTCAAACGCACCCGGGTCCGCGCAATACTTCTGGCTGAGACTTCCCTTCATCTGCTCGACCGACGCGTATTCGTGCTCGTCCATCCAATCGCGCAACTCCTGCTCGATGACCCGAATGTGCTTGATGCCGTGCCGCAACACCGAGGAGCAGAGCATCGTCACGCTCGCCCCGGCCATGATCATCTTGATCGCATCCGTACCCCGGTGCACGCCGCTGGTGGCCGCCAGGTCCGCCCGGATTCGCTCGTAGAGAATGGCAATCCAGCGCATGGGCAGACGCATCGCCATCGGGGTGGAGTACATCACATTCGGGACCACCTCGAGCGTCTCGAGTTCGATGTCCGGCTGATAAAACCGGTTGAAGAGAACCAGTCCGTTGGCGCCGGCATCGTCGAACTGCTTCGCCACGTTCGCAAAATTCGTGAAGAACGGACTCACCTTCACCGCAATCGGAATCGTCAGCGAAGCCTTCACGGCCTTGAGGACATCCACGTACTGACGCTCGATGTCCGCCCCGGTCTGCTCGGCGTTCGTCGGTATGTTGTAGAGGTTCAGTTCCAAGGCATCCGCGCCGGCCTGCTCGATCTGTTTGGCGAAATCCGTCCACCCACCCAGCGTGCTGCCGTTGAGGCTCGGAATGATCGGAATGCTGGTCGCCGCCTTCGCGCGCTGGATGTGCTTCAGGTAGTCCTCCACCCCCACGAACAACTCCGTGGGATCGGGGAAGTAGGTGAGCGCCTCCGGATAACTCTCGGTCCCCTGCGTCAGGTGGTGGTGGAGTTCGTAGCGCTCCGACCGGATCTGCTCCTCGAAGATCGAGTAGAGCACCACGGCGGCCGCCCCCGCGTCCTCCATCCGCTTGATGTTGTCGATGTCCTCGGAGAGCGGGGACGCACTCGGGACCAGCGGACTCTTCAGTCGAAGTCCGAGATATTGGGTCGTTAGGTCCATGGCTGGGTAGGGATTGGGTTCGCAGGTTCCGAATTTCAAACTCCAGTTTTCAAGTATCCAGTTTCAGAGCTCAGTGATCACTGATGACTCACCACTGACCACCCTCAGTCAGCGCCGACGACCACGGGCTTGTTGTCGCCATTGGCAATGGGATCGGGAACCTTGAGTTCGCGGTTGGCGAGGTTCTGGTAGAGGGCGAAGCGGGTCCTCGAATCGTTATGGGCCTGCTTGAACAGCTCGCGGGCGGCGTCGGGATTGCTCTTCGTGAGCATGCGGAACCGATTCTCCATATTGAGAAACTCACTCAGCGGCACGTGGGGAGGGGCTGAGTCGAGCTGGAGCGGGTTCTTCCCCTCCAGCGCGCGGTCCGGATGGTAGCGGTACAGCAGCCAGTGCCCGCTTTGCACGGCGACCTTCTGATTCCGGAGACCCGTCGTCATGTCGATGCCATGCGCAATGCAATGGCTGTAGGCGATGATCAGGGACGGGCCATCGTAGGCCTCGGCCTCGAGGAACGCCTTCAACGTGTGTTCGTCCTTCCCGCCCATCGCAACACTCGCCACGTACACATGCCCGTATTGCATGGCGATGCGACCCAGATCCTTTTTTCCGATCGGCTTTCCGCCCGCGGCAAATTTCGCCACCGCGCCGCGTGGGGTCGCCTTGGACATCTGCCCGCCCGTGTTGGAATAGACCTCGGTATCGAGGACCAGGATTTTCACGTTCCGACCGCTGGCAAGGACGTGATCCAGCCCGCCGTAACCGATGTCATAGGCCCAGCCGTCGCCGCCGATGACCCAGACGCTCTTGCGCACGAGCATATCCGCGAGGGCCATGAGACGCTTTGCGACGGCGGAGTCGTTGCCCTCCAGCTTGCGTTTGAGTTCCACGACGAACTCCCGCTGCTCATAGATGTCGGCCTCGTCCTTCTGTTTGTTCGCGAGGATCCGGCGCACCAATCCCTCCCCGACCTGCGGGGCGAGTTGTTCCACAAGTTCCCGCGCGAAGTCGCGCTGCTTGTCGAGCGACACCCGGAATCCGAGGCCGAACTCGGCGTTGTCCTCGAAGAGCGAGTTGCTCCAGGCGGGACCGCGGCCTTCCTGGTTGGTCGTGTAGGGCGTCGTGGGGAGGTTGCCGCTGTAGATCGAGGAGCAACCCGTGGCGTTGGCGACGACGAGACGATCGCCGAACAACTGTGTGAGAAGTTTGATGTAAGGGGTTTCCCCGCACCCGGCACAAGCGCCGGAGAATTCGAACAGGGGCTCGGCCACCTGCATCTCGCGCACGCTCAGGGTCGAGAGCTTGCGGCGGTCGTATTCTGGAAGGCGCAGGAAGTAATCCCAGTTCTTGTTCTCGGCCTCCACGATGGGGGGTTGGGGCATCATGTTGATC
>JBBQIU010000097.1:0-8242 GCA_038325245.1 Verrucomicrobiota bacterium | reverse complement strand
GGCTTGTACTTCGAAAAGTCCGCGAGCGTTTCGTTGTGGACATTCCACACGAACCAGGCCGTGGCGATGGCCACCAACAGGTACCCCAATGGCTTCGAACGGGGGAACCCGGCCGACCACTTCCGCCAGGCCTCGGGTTGTGTGAGTTGCCAGATCTGCGGCGCCGCGATGCCGAGGCCGAGAAGGATGGATAGATTCGCGAGGGACATATGAAAAAGGGAGGGAACGGGTTGAAGCGTCGTGGCTTTGGAGCGTTCAGGGGGCCGTCCCAACGGAAACACACTCTCCGAATGGGATGTCGTCGAAGCCGATCACCGCGGGATCGCCGTAGAGCGTGAAAGACCCGGTCCGGGTGATGCGAAGCGCCATGAGCTGGCCGACATGCCGGGGGCTGCCTTCAAAGACGACGATCCTGTTGCAGCCGGTACGGCCCTCGAGCCGTGCCGCGTTCTTGCGGCTGGGGCCCTCGACCAGAATCTGGACGGTGCGGCCCACGAACGCCTGGAACTTGCGGGCGGCGATCTCGTTCACGAGCGTCAGAAGCCGCTGATTGCGATCCTCGAGGACCTCTTGCGGAACCTGAAAGGGCATGGACGCCGCGGGCGTGTCGCGACGCGGCGAATACTTAAAGAGATAAGCCTGGTCGAACTCCGCCGCGCGCACGATATCGAGCGTCTCCTCGAAGTCGGCTTCGGTCTCGCCAGGGAAACCCACGATCAGATCGGTGCTCAGACCAATCTCCGGACGCACGGCGCGAAGTTGATCCAGGATGCCCAGGAAACGCTCCCGCGTATAACCGCGGTGCATCGCCCTGAGAATGCGGTCACTGCCGCTCTGGAGCGGGAGATGCGCACTGGGGGCCAGTTTCGGAAGCCGGGCGTACGCCACGACGAGGTCGTCGCTGTAACCCTTCGGATGGGGCGAGGTGAATCGGATACGTTCCAACCCCTCAATCCCGTGCACGGCATCGAGCAGTTGGACGAACGGGGAGAGCCCCTCCAGGATGGGAATCGAACGTCGCCCATAGCTCGTGACGATCTGGCCGAGGAGCGTGACCTCCCGCACCCCGCGCCCCACGAGATCCCGACATTCCTCCACGATCTCGGCAATGGGCCGGGAACGCTCCTCGCCGCGGGTGAAGGGCACGATGCAGAAAGTGCAGTGCTGATTACACCCCTGCATGATTGAGACGAAGGCCGTGACGCCGCCTGCCCGGCCGGACCCGGCCGGACCGTGTTCCCGAATCGCCGATTCGCTTCCGGTTTCGGCAGCCGTGTCGACGACGGTCGCCCGCCGATCCGCCAGCAAGGCGTCCAGATGTTCGCCAGTCCGATGGGTTTTCTGGGTGCCGAGGACGAGGCGAACTCCGGGAATTTGCTTTGGCAGCTCGGCGCCCCGGCTTTGGGCCATGCAACCCAGAAAACCGAGAAGCGTGTCGGGCCGGTGTTTTCGCGTGGTTCCGGCCAGATCCTGCATCTTGTGAATCGCCTTCTGCTCCGCGAGGTCGCGGACGCTGCACGTGTTCAGGAGGACGACGTCGGCTTCGGATTCCGACGGCGCCATGGCGTAGCCCCGGGCGGCGAGTTGCGCGAGGACCGCCTCGCTGTCGCGCTCGTTCATCTGGCAACCGTACGTCTTGATGAAAACGCTGGGCATTTCCGGACCGGAAACAGAGCGGGGACGCTAGGCGAGGGTGTCGGGCTTGGAAAGGGGCAAGGAAGATGGTCGGGACGACAGGATTTGAACCTGCGACGTCCTGGTCCCAAACCAGGTGCTCTACCGGGCTGAGCTACGTCCCGACGGTTTCGACCCAGGCAGTTAACCAGTCGGCGAGCCGGGAAGCAACCGCGATTTCCTCAGAGCCTGTCTGAAAACTCTGCGCTCTCTGCGTTCCCTGTGGCCTAAATCCAAACGGACATGAGCGCCGGACGGTGAGGGATTTGCCACAAACAACGCAGGGAACGCAGAGACTTGGAAGGACGGGATCGCCTTCCCAGGTTCACCCCATCCCCCGAAGGGCAAAAAACGGGCGAGGCGTGCTCCTGGGAACCCATCACCCCCTTCCTCCGCAATCGGTTATCCGTATTGAAGGACGCGTCCTTTCACCGTTTCGGAAAAACCGGGCCTCTCTCGCTTTCTTCTCTGCGCTCTCTGCGTTCCCTGTGGCCTAAATCCAAACGGACATGAGCGCAGGACGGGGAGGGATCTGCCACAAAGAACGCAGGGAACGCAGAGAATCGGAAGGACGGGATCGCCTTCCCAGGTTCCACCCATCCCCCGAAGGGCAAAAAAACGGGCCATGCGGCAGGCGACCCGGTCGATTCGGGGCGGTGTGTCACGATGGAGAACTCATGCCCACGCGAATCCCAGCCGTCGCCGATTGTCACGCGCGGATTTCAAAAACTTCTCGAAGCCCCTCCTTCCCGTTGTCGTGGCGCCCGGCAGCCCCGTAATTTCGCGACGTGCTGGCCAAGGTCCGTTCTGCCGCTGTGCAGGGCGTCGAAGCACATCCCATCGAAGTCGAGGTCAATGTCGGTTGGGGCGAAACCCTGATCATCATCGTTGGCCTGCCCGATGCTGCCGTGAAGGAATCACGGGACCGCGTGTCGACCGCGATCACCAACTCGGGCTTCAAGTTCTCGCTCGGGCGCACGACGATCAATCTCGCCCCGGCCGATGTGCGCAAGGAAGGCCCCAGCTTCGACCTCCCCATCGCCCTGGGCATGCTGGCCGGCAGCGAACAGATGAATTCCGATCGCCTGGAACGATTCCTGGCTGTCGGCGAACTGGCCCTGACCGGCGCCGTTCGCCCCGTCAAGGGGGTGCTTCCCATCGCCTTGCGCGCCCGCGCCGAAGGACGGGATGGCATTCTCGTGCCCGCCGAGAACGCCCCCGAAGCGGCTGTCGTCGCCGGGCTGAATGTCTACGGCATCCACAACCTGCGCGAGGCCGTCTCGTTCCTCAACGGCGAACAGCCGCTTTCACCCACCACCATCGAGATTGATCGGCTCTTCGAAGCGCCGTGGTCGGAGGCGGTCGATTTTTCGGATGTGCGCGGGCAGGAATCGGTGAAGCGAGCCTTGGAGATCGCCGCCGCGGGAGGCCACAACATCCTGCTCCTTGGTCCACCGGGTTCCGGCAAGTCGATGCTCGCCCGTCGGCTCCCCACGATCCTCCCGCCTCTCACGCTGGAGGAGGCGTTGGAGACGACCAAGGTGCATAGCATTGCGGGACTGCTGGCGCCGGGGCAGGCGTTGGTCACGCGCCGCCCCTTTCGTTCGCCTCACCACACCGCGAGCGACGCCGGACTACTCGGCGGCAATGCCAATCCCACCCCGGGAGAGATCTCCGTCGCGCACCATGGAGTGCTGTTCCTCGACGAATTGCCCGAGTTCCGTCGAACCGTGCTGGAAACGTTGCGTCAACCGATGGAGGAAGGACGCGTCACCATCAGCCGTGCGGCTGGCACGATGACCTTTCCGGCCCAATTCATGCTAGTGGCGGCCATGAACCCGACACCCGACGGGAAGATGCCCGCGGAATCCCGATCGTCGCCTCGGGAGATCCAAAACTATCTGGGCCGAATCTCCGGCCCGCTACTGGATCGCATCGATATCCATATCGAGGTGCCCCCGGTGAAGTTCAAGGACATGTCCCGCGAACAGCCAGGCGAGGCGTCGTCCGCGGTTCGGGCCCGGGTGATCGCGGCGCGCCAGCGAGCGCAGGCCCGCTTCCAGGCGGTCCCGCACATCACCTGCAATGCCCGGATGGAGAGCCGTGAAATCCGCCGCCACTGCGTCCTCGACGAAGCCACCCGCCATCAATTGGAGAACGCCATGAATGATTTCGGGCTCAGCGCCCGCGCCTATGACCGCATCCTGAAGGTCTCCCGCACCATCGCGGACATGGAGGAAAGTGACCGGATCACCGGCGACCACGTGTTCGAAGCGATCCAGATGCGATCCCTCGACCGTCAGATATGGAAGTGAGACGGGGGGATGGGGATGGGGATTAAGATTAAGATTAGGATTAAGGATGAATTCCCAGGACGCCTCGCCCGTTCTTCGCCCTTCGGGGAAAGGCTGGAGATTGGCCATTTTTCCGGTCTGGAATCCCAACCGGATTCCGTCCCGAAGCCGAAGGGTTGGACCGCGAAGCGGACCTACCCTGGGTAAACGACGTTCAATGCATCAACCCCAACGGGGTTGTGCCACCTCTACGCAACCCCGTTGGGGTTGTGGGTGATTCGGCGATCCCACTCAGGGTAGCTCTTTCCTCGCAACCCTGGGCTTTGGGACGCAATCCCTTCGGGATTGGGAAAGGCACTTCGCGCTCGTTTTGTAGAACCATCAAGGCATCGCACTGGGCAGTCTCATGCCGCGCCACTTGGCAGTAGCCGGCCAGAAATGGCCAAACTCCGTTCCTCGCCCTTTGGGGGAAGGGTGAACCTGCGAAGGCGATCCTGGACTTCCGATTCTCTGCGTTCTCTGCGTTCTCTGTGGCCCTTTCCAGGACGCGTCCTGGTCGTCTCGTCCGGCTCCGGATTTTGGGGTTGGATTGCCGTTGGCGGTTGCCTACCGTGCTTCGCGGCAAGGAGGCGAATGATCCAGATCCCGATTCTGAAGGGGGCCCGTTTGGGCTCCGACTTGGCCGAGTTTGGGAATGGGGCGGTCGCTTCCCTCGTCCCCTTGATTCCTGATCCCCAAATAGAGATCGCTGACGGGCAGGGAGGAAATTCGGGCTTAAGCCCGGAGGGTTTCCGTCCGAAAGGAATCAACGGCTCTGTCGACCGACATTCTTGGCATGCAACAACGTCCGACTGACATTCGTTTGGGTGTGGTGGGGTGCGGGCATTGGGGCCCCAATCACGTCCGCGTCTTCTCACAACTCCCTGGATCCAGTGTCCTTGCAATCGCGGACCCCGAGCCGCGCCGGACGAAGGCGATCTGCGGGCAGTACCCCGGGATGCGCGCCTTCACGGATCACCGGGCCATGCTGGCCGAGTGCGAATTGGACGCGGTGGTCGTCGCCGCGCCGACGACATTGCACTTCGGCATGGTGAAGGATGTCCTGGAATCGGGACGGCACGTGCTCTGCGAGAAACCCTTGTGTCTGACGGCGAAAGAATCGGTGGAGCTGGTTGCGCTGGCCGCGGCGAAGGACTGCCGGCTGATGGTAGGCCACGTCTTTCTCTTCAACGCGGGAATCGTGCGCCTGAAGGAGTACATCCAGGACGGAATGCCGGGACGGGTGCATTACCTGAGGGCCACGCGAACGAACCTCGGACCGGTGCGGGGCGACGTGAACTGCGTGTATGACCTGGCGACGCACGACATTTCGATCTTCAACTTCCTGCTCGATGCGTTGCCGGAATCCGTCTCGGCCGTGGGAGGTTGCTTTCTTCAACCGTCGATCGAGGACGTCGCCTTCATTTCATTGCGGTACCCGAGGAACCGATTGGCCCATATCCAGGTGAGCTGGCTGGATCCCAAGAAGCTGCGGGAGATCGTGGTGGTGGGAGACCGGCGGATGGTGGTCTGGGATGACCTGGCATCGCCTGGGCCGATCCACATCTACGACAAGGGCGTGGATCGCCCTCCGGATTACCAGGATTTCGGGCAGTTCCAACTGGTGATGCGGGAGGGTGACTTGATGGTGCCCAAGATCCGGCTGGAGGAGCCGTTGAAGGCGCAGGGCCGCCATTTCCTGGATTCGATCCGACGCGGCCGATTGGAGTTGAGCGACGGGGATTTTGCGGTGGGCGTGCAGCGCGTGCTTGAGGCGGTCACCCAGTCGCTTCGGCTTGGTGGAACCTCGGTGCCCGTGTCTGCCTGACGATGAAGTCACCACCTCCATTTCAACACCCGACCGCGCTCGTGGAGTCGGAGTCGGTGGGCGCCGGAACGCGGATCTGGGCGTTCGCGCACGTCCTGAAGGGCGCGAAGATCGGGCGGGACTGCAACGTGGGGGATCATGCGTTCGTGGAGGGGGGAGCCCGGGTGGGCAACCGGGTCACCCTCAAGAACGGCGTGGCGGTTTGGGATGGCGTGCGGCTGGGGGACGATGTCTTCGTGGGGCCCTTCGCGGTCTTCACCAACGATCGGGCACCGCGTTCACCCAGGTTCGAAGGCGTCCACCTGCGCTATGCGAGTCCGGAAGGCTGGCGGGTGGAAACCCGCGTGGAACGTGGCGCGAGCATCGGCGCGAATGCGACCATCGTGTGCGGGGTGACGATCGGACGATTCGCCATGGTGGCCGCCGGGGCGGTTGTAACGCGGGATGTGCCCGCCTACGCCCTCGTGGCGGGGGTTCCCGCCCGGCCGCTGGGCTGGGTCTCGCAATCCGGCATCCGACTTGCATTCGATGAAACGGGCCTGGCGGTGTGTGAATCCAGCGGTCAGCAATACCGCCTGAAGAAGGGGAAGGTGACGTATGTCGAATAGGGAAACCCAGGATCTGCGGGTGGCGCTCGTCGTCCCCATCTTCAACGAGGAATTTCATGCCCAGAAGCTGCTGGACCGAATCCGGCCCGTGATTGAATCGGGAAAGGTTCAGAAGGCGATCTTCACCGACGACGGGAGCACGGACCGGACGAGTGAGATTCTGCGCGGTTGTGAATTTGTGGAGGTGGTCCGGCACGAGTCGAGGCGGGGATGCGGAGCCTCGATCCGATCGGGGTACGAAGTGGCGCTGAAGGAAGGCTTTGATGTCGTGGTCGTGATGGCGGGCAACGGCAAGGATGATCCCGGCGAAATCCCGAAACTTCTGGCGCCGATCCTGGCGCAGAAGGCCGACTATGTGCAGGGATCGCGTTTTCTGCAGGGAGGCCTGAGTGGCGGACTTCCGATACACCGTTTCCTCGCCATGCGCGCGCTGACGTGCTGCTTCCAACTGTTCCTCTTCCGACGGTTCACCGACTGCACCAACGGGTTCCGCGCCTACCGAACGTCATTCCTTCAGGATCCCCGAGTCGGCTGGCGGCAGGCCTGGCTCGGGAATGACTATGAGATGGAGATCTACCTCCACTATCAGGCCAGCGCCCTGCGATTCCGGATGACGGAAGTTCCTGTCTCGAAAATCTACACGCGCGCCCCGGGGATGGCCTATTCGAAGGCGCGCCTCGCGGATTGGTTTACGGGCCTCAAACCTCTTTTTTTGCTGCGTTTCGGACTTCGACGCTGATTCCTCCCATGCCCAAAGCCCTGGTTACCGGCGGCGCCGGACTCATCGGATCGCACATCGCAGACCTGTTGCTCCAGCGGGGGTACGAGGTGCGACTTCTCGACAACCTCGAACCCTCCACCCACACGGAGGGGAAACCGCCATGGATTCCTACCGAGGCGGAATTGATGATTGGCGACATGCGGAGTCTCGACGACGTCCGCCGCGCGTTGCAGGGGGTCGAGGTGGTGTTTCACCAGGCAGCTTACGGCGGGTTTGCGCCGGAGTTGACGAAGATGACCGACGTCAATGCGTGCGGCACGGCCCGCCTGTTCGAGGTGATCCGGACCGACGGCTTGGACATCCGGAAGGTCGTGACGGCGTCGTCGCAGGCCGTTTACGGGGAGGGCAAGTACCTTTGTTCCGAATGCGGGCCCTGCTATCCGCAGCCCCGGAGCGCCGCCCAGATGGCCCGCCGCGAATGGGAGGTTCGTTGCCCGAAATGCCAGGCGCCGCTCAAGCCGGTGCCGATTGATGTCGATGCGCCCGTAAAGCTGAACGGGATCTATCACATCACGAAATATTTCGAGGAAACCCTGACGCTGGCGCTGGGGCGGGACTGGGGGATTCCCACCGTGGCCCTCCGGTACATGCTGACCTACGGTCCGCGTCAGTCGGTCTTCAATCCCTACACAGGCATCTGCTCGATCTTCTCGACCCGGATTCTGAACGGGGTTTCGCCCGTGGTGTACGAGGATGGCGCCCAGACCCGGGATTTCGTTTTCGTGGAAGACGTGGCCAGGGCGAACATCGCGGTTCTGGACAGTGATGCGGCGAACCATCGCGTGTTCAATGTGGGCACGGGCGTGGCCACCTCCATCGCGGACTTCGCCCGGTATCTGGCCGCGGCGTACGGAAGCTCCATTGAGCCCTCCATGCCCGGTGAGTTCCGGCCCATGGATTTCCGACATCTCGTAGCCGACAACTCGGCCCTGAAAAGCCTGGGCTGGGCGCCGCAAGTGCCGATACGGGACGGTGTCAACCGCTATGCCCAATGGATTCTCTCGTTGAAGCGTCCCGC
>JBBQIU010000096.1:0-8251 GCA_038325245.1 Verrucomicrobiota bacterium | reverse complement strand
GAGATCCTGACCCTGGATGAGAGCAACGTTTTCACATTGGGCAATCTGGCGGCGATCCTTGTGGAACGAGGTCGGCTCGAGGAGGGCGAAGCCATGTTGAATCGTGCCTTGGAGGTGGACACGCAGGATCCCTTCAGCTTGTCCCTCCTGGGCATCATCCGGTTCAGGCAGCAACGCTACGACGAGGCATTCGACGCGTTGAGCCGGTCCGCGGTGCTGGATTCGGAAAACGCCGATACGCAGAACTATCTGGGAATCACGTTGAGCCAGCGGGGGCAGCGCAAGGCGGCGGAGGCGGCGTTGCGGAAGGCGCTCAAGCTCAGCCCGACATCCCCTGCCGCCCATTACAATCTCGCGGTGGTCTACGCCACCCAGAAGCCTCCCTTCCTGGCGCTGGCCAAATACCATTATGAGAAGGCGCGTCGATCCGGACAGGCCCCCAATACCGCGTTCGAAGGTGTACTCCGCGGTGAAGCCCCGGTCGCTGTACCTCAGTGACGTCAAAACCCCTGTCCAATCCCACCTACCTCCGACTCGGTTCCAGCAGCTCCAGCAAACGACGCTCCACCTCCGCGAGTCGCTCGCGCTTCGTCACCATTCCACCCCCCGTTTCGCGCACGTAAAACGTGTCCACCGCGGCACCCTTCTCCGTGTTGATCCGCGCGAAATCGATCTCCAATCCCAGGTCCGCCAGGGTCCGGGTTACTTCGTACAACAGCCCCACGTGGTCCTCCACCTGCACCTCGATCATCGTCTGTCCACGGACGATGTTGTTGTCGAAGTGGATCCGCGTGGGAATGATCTCATGCGCCGCCGGCCGGTAGATCGGGGCGTCGGCCTTCCGCCGAGCCGTCAGTTCTTCAAAGTCGATCTCCTCCCCGCATAGGGATCGGCACAGCAAATCCTCGAACCGCTCCCGGCCCTCCCGTCCCACCGGCCGGCCCGTCTTGGGGTCGTTCACGAACAGGGTGTCGAAGACGGGCCCATCCGGACGGGAGAAAATCCGGGCCCCGAGGATATTCAGGTTTGCTGCGGCCAGCGCCCCGGCGATCCGACTGAACAAGCGCGGCCGATTCCAGGTGCATACCTTCACCACCGAATAGCCGCGGTCCGGCTCCGCGTGCCAGGAAACCACCGGCTCGAGCGCGCGATCATCCAGACTGAGCTGGTTCCACATGAATCGATGGGCGAGGGAAAGGTCCGCGGCGATCTCCCGCGGCGTGTGCAGGATGAAGTAGCGCTCCGGCAGGTTGGCGAAGTGGGATTCGATTTCTTCGGGATGAAATGTCCGCGGCACGAGCCGGCGCACCTCCGCTTTTAACCCCTTCTGCCGACGTTCGGCAGTCTTCCGGAACTCGCTCGCGCCAGCCAGCCTCTCCTCCGCCCTCCGGTGCAACATCCAGAGCAGGGATTCCTTGAACTGGGTCCACAGGCTTTCGCTTGTCCCCATCGAGTCCGCAAACGTGTGAAGAGTGAGCAGGTTCAGATGCTCCGGCGTTTGAACTTTCTCCGCGAAATCATGGATCACCTGCGGATCGTCCAGGTCCAGCTTCTGCGAGATCCGCACCATGAGCAGGTGATGGCGCACCAGGAAGGCTACCGTCGACGACGCCGGGGGACGGAGCCTCAGCCGACGCATCTGGGACAACGCCACGCGGGTGCTTTCCACGGCGTGATCCGGAGTGTCATCCGCCTTCCCCACATCATGGAGAAGCAGGGCAAGATAGAGCACGTAAGGCCGGTCGAGGGAGCGGAAGATCTCGAGATAATTGCTGAACGGCCCCGACTTCGAGTCCCAGATCCGGTCGAGCATCTCCAGGCACACGAGCGTGTGTTCGTCCGCCGTGTAGAGATGGAAAAACTCGTGCTGCACGCGGCAGGTCAGCGCATGAAACGCGGGGATGTATTTCCCGAGAAAACCCGTCTCGTGCATCGCGCGGAGAATCCGCGCCACGTTCCCCCGCTGGTTGATGATCTCCAGAAAGGTCTCGTGAACGTGGGGGTCGGCCAGGAACGAACGCTCCACCAGCGCCAGGTTCTGCCGTATCAGATCCTCCAGGTCCGGGTGAAGCTGGAGCCCGCGCTGCTGCGCGAGAAGGAAGGCCCGCATCAGCCGGCGCGGCTGTTCGCGGAAGATCCGGGGCGCAGTCGCCTGCAATTCGCCATCCTGGATCTTGAAACCATCCACCACCACATCCCGGAAGGGTGTGGCGCGCTTGATGAAGTGACCCAGTCGCCGCAGCCGACCCGGCGGCTGGAAGGCCAGGCGACGTTCCAGGTTGCGTGTGATCAGATGGAGATTCCGGACGTGCCGGTAGTATGTCTCCATGAACTTGCTCACCCGACTGGCCAGCGATCGATCCGTGTAGCCGAGATGCAGCGCCACCGAGGGCTGCAACGCCCGCATCAGGACGTCGTTGCGCCGGTCCTGCTGGTAGTGCATTTCGTTCCTCACCTTGAGCAGGAAATCATAGGCCTGCTCCAGTTGCTTCGCGTCGGATTCGCTCAGCTTCCCAAGGGCCACCAGGCTCGCGATTCCTTCCACCCCGTGCTTCACCCGGGCCATCCACTTCAGGCTTTGGAAATCCCGGGTTCCGCCGCACCCGCTCTTCACGTTCGGCTCCAGAAGGAAGGAGCTGTGCCCCCATTTCGCCCGCCGCTGCTCCTGATCCTTCAGCCGATCCTCAATGTATGCGTCCTCGTGTCCCTGAATGCATCGGTCCTGCAAAACGATTCGCATCTGCTCGTAAAGCCGCGCATCGCCCCACACCAACCGCGCCTCCAGCAGCGCCGTCTTGGATTGCATGTTCTTCCGCGCCTCGCGCACGCAGTCGTCCAGGTCGCGGACCAGCGGATGGCATTCCAGCCCGATCTCCCAAGAGAACGGCACGAACTTCTCCATCATCGCCTTCAGCAGCGGACTCGAGTCTCCAGGCCGCCGATCGTGCAACAGCATGAGGTCGACGTCGCTGTGCGGACTCAACTCCGACCGCCCGTACCCGCCCAGCGCCACCAGGGCCAGGGACTCCTTTTCGCTCCCGGGTTTTGAAAGGGCCAGGACGTAGGCATCAAAGATGTGGCTCAGGAGGAGGTCCATCATCCCGGCCCGTGCCCGACACACTTCCCGGCCCCCGGCACCGCCCCGATGCAGAATCCGGATCCGTTGGGTCTCAACCTTGATAAAACGCCGGAAGACGTCCGCGTACTCGCATGGCGAACGCCCCTCCGGGACCTCCAGCCGAGCCTTGGCACTCGCCGTCACCTTGTCATTCCACTTCGACACTTAGGGCGAGGCTAGTGATTCGACCCCCGATTGGCCAGCGATCCGAAACCGGCCGGCAGGCGCCAACCACGCCCTCCCTCACACCATCGGCCAGACCATCGCCATCGCCATCGTCGCGGCCAGACCGACGCAACCCTCGATGAACACCATTGCCGATGCCGTCTTCAGCGTCTCCGACTCCGTCATCCCGCTCATTTTCGAAATCACCCAGAATCCGCTGTCGTTCATCCACATACCGATCTTCGACCCACACCCGATCGCCACAGCCAGATAGACGGCGTGATAACCCAGCCCCGCCGTCACCGCGATCGGTCCCACGATACCCACCGCCGTGATCATCGCAACCGTCGCGGACCCCTGCGCCACCCGGATTACCGCCGTGATCGCCCACGCCATCGGCAGCAGGGCCAGTTTCCATTCCGGCACGGCAGCGCTCGCAAGCTCCGCCATCCCCGCCTGCCGCAGTGTCTGACCCAGTGCTCCGCCCGCCGCGATCACCAGAATGATCTCGCCCGCTTCCACAATCGCCGTCCGAATCGACCCGCGAATCCCCGCCGCATCCCCGCGCTTGCGAACCGTCAACAACAGAATTGCCAGCCCCGCCGAGACCGTGAGCGCCAGGTTCTTGTCCCCCAATACTCGGATCGTTGCCTTCACCCAGGCCGGTAGCCCCATCCCCGGATGGGATTCAATCAGGGACGCCGCACTGATCAGCACAACGGGCAACAGGATGGGCAGCAACGATGGAATCAACGGAGGCAACCCTTCCCTCCGTTCAAGTTCCGTTCCCGCTCCCGCACCCACTCCGGCGGTGGCGGATTCCCGGGAAGCCAGATCCAACACCGCCGCATCCCGCATCGGCAGATTCCAACGACGGTCGGCCCACACCGCATACATGAAACCCGCCACCGCCGCGATGGCCCCCACGATCCCCCCGTGCAGCATCATCAGGGAGAGGCCCACGCCGAGTTCGTTCGCCACGAACAACGGCCCTGGCGTCGGCGGCACCAGGGAATGCGTCATGGTCGCCCCCGCCACGATCGCCAGCACGCACAGCGTGTAGTGGCGGCGGGTCTTCACCCACATCGCCTTGGCCAGCGGCAGCAGCAAATAGAAGACCGCCTCCGCGAACATCGGAATGCCCAGCAGGAAACCACTTCCCAAAAAGGCCAGCGGAGTCCGTTGGACACCGATCGCCCGCTGCATCGATTGCACAATCCTTTCCGCGCCACGCGCCGCCATCAGACACGTGCCCAGGATCGACGCCATCGCGATCAGGATTCCGATGTCCAGGGCGGTTCGCCCGAATCCCTCCGCCACCCGCTGCCCCATCGGCAGCGTGGCCGTCCGCGAAGCGGCACGCGCCGCCGCGGGCGCGATCACATGATCCCCCGCCGACAGGGTGGCGCCACCCACGGCCTCCGTCACCCGAGCCTCGACGCTGCGGACGCCACCATTCGTGGCCGGCGACACGATCACCTGCAATTCCGCGATGCGTGCCGGCTCCTGCCCCGCCTCAATCCGGTAGGCCGCGTACGGACTGCCGTCGATGAGCTGGTTCTTGCGGTCCAGCACCTGGGCGGATCGTCCATCGTCAGCCACCGACGCGATGCGGACCTCGTCCTTCCGCAATTCAAAGCGCCGGATCGATGCGGCCGGCGTGAGGGCCGCCACCACCAGCGCCCCGACGATGAGGGCCAGAAAGGCGTGGAGACGGAAGACCAGCACCCCGCCAATGACGACGGTCAGGGCGGCGACGAGAATGATGATGGGACTCATGGCTCGGTTTTCGCCGGTTGCCGGGGTGAGGTCCGACGCTACAGGATCTCCCCAACACCGGCGACCCCCATGATCCGCCCTTTTCTCCTGCCATGATGGAGTTCTCGATGAATCCCCCCATCCACAAGGATTCGGAAACCGGAAACCTCCGATCGCCTCAGCGCTACTGGGCCTTCATCAGCTACAGCCGTTCGGACGACTCCTGGGCCCTCTGGCTGCATCGAGCGCTGGAAACCTACCGCCTCCCCAAACGCCTTGTGTCGCGCACGTCCGCCGTCGGCGCACTTCCACGCCGGCTGCTCCCAGTCTTTAGGGATGCCGACGAACTCCCCGGCTGCTCCGACCTCGGCGCCAAACTCAACGAAGCCCTGCAAGCCTCACGGTCGCTGATCGTGATCTGCTCGCCCCGCGCCGCCCAATCCCGCTGGGTCGACCAGGAAATCCGCACCTACCAGGCCCTCGGAGTCGCGGACCGGATCTTCGCCGTGATCGTCGACGGCGATCCCAACGCCACCGACCCAGCCCGGGCGTGCTTTCCGGCCGCGTTGCGACGGGGTTCCTCCGAACCGCTGGCATGCGATCCCCGCAAAGGCCGCGATGGAAAGCGAAATTGCCAGCTCCGACTGATCGCCGGGATTCTCGGGATCGACTTCGACGACCTGAAGCGCCGCGATCAGCAGCGGCGGGTTCGGCGAGCGATTTTTCTCAGCATTGCGAGCCTGGTCCTCCTGGCGGTTCTCGGCGTGCTTGCCGACTATGGGCTTCGTCAATCCAGCGTTGCGGAATCCCGGCGTCGGGCCATCGATTCCCAGCAGATCACCCCGCAGGACCCGGTCCGGGGACTGCAACTCGCCATCCATGCGGCCGAGGCCGCCCCCACGGTCGAGGCCGCCAAGGCGCTCTCCAGCGCCCTGACTCACCAGCTCACGCGCACGATTCTCTTTCACCCGTCCCGTGTCGCCTCGGCGGTGTTTTCGCCGGATGCAACGCGCGTACTGACCTGCACGGATGATGGAACCGCGAGGATCTGGGACACCGCGACAGGCCGTCTGGAATTCACACTCGCGGACGAAGCCGCGAACCCAAAGGACGAACCTCGCTACCCGGCTTACTCCCCGGACGGCACCCGCATCCTTACCGTCGGCCGTCCTGCAGGTCCCCGGCTGTGGACCGCGGCGTCCGGAGCGCTGGCCACCACGCTTTCCGGACACACGGACGCGGTTCGCTCCGGCCACTTCTCACCGGATGGTACAAAGGTTGTCACAGCGTCCGCCGACAGGACGGTTCGCGTCTGGGACGCCAGCACCGGACTCTCGCTGCGAATCCTTCAAGGGCACGATACCGACGTCGTCGTGGCGTTCTTTTTTCCTGACAACACGCGCATCGTGAGCGTGGACAACCAGGGGACAGCCCGAGTGTGGAACGTTTCGACCGGGGCCGAGTTGGTCCGGTTTGGAAAGCAGATTCCCGAACTGCACGATGCGGAGCTTTCGCCCGACGGTTCGCGCCTTCTCCTCTCCAACTTCCAGTACAGCGCCGATCTCTGGGATCCAGGCACGGGCAGGCATATCAAGCAGTTGACCACCCGATCCCACGGCGCGGCCTTTTCCCGGAACAGCTCCCGATTGATCACAGGAAGCGGTGACGGGCGTGTGACGGTGTGGGAGGCGAAGGACGGTTCGCAGGTGAAGGAACTTTTTCACGACGGCCCGGTCGGTTCGGTCACCTTTTCCCCGGACGGTTCCCAAGTGGTGACGGCGAATGAGCGTCTCCATGTCTGGAATACCCCTGAACTCGGCGGTGGCGCGGATGCCGAGATTTTCCCTCTGCGCGGGCACGCCTCGCCGCCCAGGATCGAGGGCTTTTCCCGTGACGGAAGGTTTCTTCTGACGCATGGACGCGAGGACCGGACGGTTCGGATCTGGGATCTCGCTGCGGGTCCCCATCAGGCAACCTTTGGAGAGGCGGATCCCCGGATCGGTGGCGTGGCACATTCCCCAGACGGTTCCAAGGTCCTGACATCCGGGGATCGCCTGCAGGTTTGGAATGCCGCGACGCTCCGACTGCTCGCCACCACGCGGGTTCCGCCCAGCTTCAGCTACGGAGTGCAGTTCTCGTCAGAAGGCGAACGCGTCCTCGCGTACGGCCCGGGGAACACCGTGTGCGTCTTCGACACCGCCGACGGCTCGCTGCTTGTCAGTATCGACGCCGGCGGCACGATCGAGTCCGCCCTGTCACCCGACGGCTCGCGTGTGGCGGTCGCCCATCCCAATCACTCAGTGGGGGTGTACGAAGTGCCCGCCGGAAATCGGATCGCGGAATTCACCGGGGCGACGAACGCCCCGGCTCGCCTCGTGTTTTCGCCCGACGGCCGGCAACTCCTTGTGGCGATCGAACGGGAAACCCGCGTCTGGGATGTCGGGACAGGCGCCTTTATCCGGACATTGCCCGGCTACGGCGCCCTCTTTTCGCCCAATGCCTCCCTGGTCGTGACGTACGAAGGCAATACGGCACGCTGCTACGACGCGAGCGACGGGCGTCTCGTGCGGGAATGGATGATTCCCGGTGAAGCGATCGAGACGGTCGCGTTCTCGCAGGACGCCACCCGGCTTGCCGCGGGCTCAAACTCGGGCGCCATCTCCGTCTGGAACATCGAGAGCGGCAATGCCGAGCGTTCGTTCGCGCCCCAGGACGGACGAGTCCGCAATCTGCAATTCACGCTCGATGGCTCGAACCTGATCGCCCAGACCGACGGGGGCATCCACGCCTACGACATGCGCGACGGAAATGAATGGCAGGTCCTCCGCAACAACTACGGTCTGATCAACGCGTCCATCGCCCCGAACGGCTCGGCGGTAGTGGCTACCGACACCCTCGGCCGGGCACTCGTCTATTCCCTCCGGTTTCAAGACATGTTGGAGACTGCACGAAAGCGCCTGCCGGCCATCGGATCGGCGCCATGACGGTTGTGGGAAGGAACGATTTCCAAGGAATGGACACGCATTGGGGCCATGAATCGTGCGATGGAGGGCGCAACCAGACCCAGCCGAGGGCAACGCCCTGGGTCTGGAGATTAGCCAGATTTCCGGTCTGGAATCCCAACGGGATTCCGTCCCGAAGCCCAGGGTTGGACCGCGAAGCGGGCCTACCCTGGGTCAACGACGTTCAATGCATCAACCCCAACGGGGT
>JBBQIU010000095.1:0-8265 GCA_038325245.1 Verrucomicrobiota bacterium | reverse complement strand
TATCGATGTCCTCCCCTGCCATGCCGACCACCCCCGTCACCCGATCCGCAGCGTGGAGAGGCTCAACATTCCCGCTGACGGTGGCTTCCATCGAAAGCATCGTCGAGAACACCTCTTGGAGGTGACGAGTCATGAACTCGCGAATTTCTACAAGGCTGACCGTGTGTGTCATGGGGTGAATATCGGATTTAGCGGCTCTGGTTCACTGCGTGGGGTTCCGTTTCCCGACGGCTCAGCACGCCGGCTGGTCCCGCCTGTTCCAGAGCCGCCTGGTACAAGGCATTCGAAATCAATCCGAGCGGAAGGACTCGGTCCACTGCGCCCAATTCCACGGCTGCCTTCGGCATCCCGTAGACGAGGCTCGTCTCCTCGTTCTGGGCGATCGTCGTCGCGCCCAGGTCATGAAGCTTCTTCATCCCCTGAGCCCCGTCTGATCCCATGCCCGTTAGAATGACCGCCACCACCCGGGCTCCGGGGCAAGCCGCCGCCGACGCAAAGAGTACATCGACCGCTGGACGGGTGTGGTGAAGCATCGGCCCCCGATTGAGACGCACTCGGTACCGACTTCCTCCCCATTCCACAGCCATGTGTTGATCCCCTGGCGCCACGAGCGCCAATCCCGGTCGCAACTCGTCGTCGTGCGCCGCCTCCCTTACCTCAAACCCGCAACACCGGTTCAATCGCTCCGCGAACGCCTGTGAAAACACCGGCGGAATGTGCTGCACGATGCAGATTCCGGGAAGCTCTCCGGGCAATCCCGTCAACACCTGCTTCACCGCTTCGGTTCCGCCCGTCGACGATCCGATCACCACCAACTGCCGTGGTGAGTACCGTGCCGCGACCGAAGCAGATGCCGCCGCCCGGGCCCCGCGATCCCGATCCGGGACTGGCACGGGGCTGGCCAGACCCATTCTGGCTTTGGCGGCCACCTTGATCCGCGCGGCCAACTGGAATCCCAGCTCCCCGATGCTGTAGGACGACGACGGCTTGCAAAGCACGTCCACGGCGCCCAACTCCAAAGCCCGGAGCGCCGCCTCGGACCCGGAACGCGTCGTGGAACTGATGACGATCACCGGCATCGGGCGATGCTGTTGCAACAATTGCAGGAACGTCAGCCCATCCATCCGCGGCATTTCAATATCGAGCGTGAGCACGTCCGGCGAAAGCTTCAGGATCTTGTCTCGGGCGTCATACGGATCGATTGCCGTCCCCACAACCTCGATGTCCGGGTCCCGGCTCAGGGCCTCGGAGATCGCTTTCCGCACCAGTGCGGAATCGTCGACCACCAACACGCGGGTCTTTCGTTCAGATCTCATATTATATTCCGGACATAAATTTCTCCATCCGCTCGATCGCACCACGGGCGACAATCACCAGACCTTCGAGGCGCGGCTCATCGATGCCGAGGCGCCTGACCACGTCGCCGGAAACCCTCACAGCGTAGCCGCCCCAGCCGGGCGCGCCTCCCGCAAGATGGGCGAGTCCGTCCCCGAGGTGGGTGACGACGGACAATCGGGGCTCGGGGTCGAGCACCGGTTGGTGGTGGTTGGCGACCGCTTCGACCATGTCACCGGGCAGATGCCAGCTTTCCAGCAGACACGCCCCGACTTCGGCATGATCGGTTCCCAGTTCCTCCCGTTCCGCTTCGATCCTGGAAACGGCGCCCGAGTCCACCCGCTCGCGCATGCGCCACACCACGTCGGGCGCCAGATTGCAGCCGATCACCAGTTCACCCATGTCCTGCAACAGGCCGGCGGTGAACGCCACCGACTCCCAATCGCCGTGCACGAGGCCGCTCGCTGCCACGACTTCCGCCGTCGCCGCCGTCGCGAGGGACTGACGCCAGAACTCCTTCTCCGCGACGGCGTATCCCGGAATCGGCACCGCCATCGCGGCCGAGTACGAAATCACCATGACCATCCTTAGGAGCTCTGCGTGTCCCAGGTGCAACAAAGCCTGATCGACCGAAACCACGCGCTGACTCAGGCCGCGGAAAGGGGAGTTGCACGCTCGCAGCAGCTTTGCGGTGAGCACGCCATCGCATCGGATCAGATTCACAACGGCTTCGTTGTCCGCGCTGTCACCCCTCAGTTGGTTCAGGATGCGGTTCGCCGTTTCGGACGAGGGATTCACGCCCTTGGCTTGTGCGATCCATTCGGTGGCGGTCATAGGGCGTAATAGGATTTGCTGGGTGACTGGATCGTTACTTCGCCGTTGGCCACGCTCATCCGCATGGTCCTGTACGAGAGCCCTCCCACATCGAGCACCTGGATGGCGTAACCTGCCCGATTCAAGACCTCCTTCAACTTCTCGGTGTTGCGTTGGCCGATCGAAAAGATGTCCTGAGTGTCCATCATCCTGGCCCCCCCCGCCACCTTCACCACGAAACGTCTCGGCTCGCCACCCATCCCGGCCACCGCCCGAAAAAGCCGGGGAACCCCGGTGTCCACAAACATGAACGGACACTTGGCGGCCTTCTCCGTGTCGATCGCGGAACTTGGAAGCATCACATGCAGAATACCCCCCGCACGCTTCACCGGATCGTATACCGAGATTCCCAAACAGGAACCCAGCGAGTACGTCACCAGTTCGGCCCCCGGATCGTTGCTCGCCGCCATGTCCGCGACCCCAATCACCAGGGTCTTCTTTGGCGGGGCGATGACCCATTGGGTATTTGTAGGCATACGATTCGGCTCTCACCCGGAATTCGGTACAACCGAACCCACCGGAACACTTTCCCTCCAATGGGACGTCCCGGGTTGGTTGCTCGGGTGCCACGGCTCGTGGTTCCTCTGTCCGCCTCGATCGGCGCATTACGCCTCGGGACCTTCCCTCGAACCTGCCGCGCTGATGGGATATCGACGCGCTGCCAGGAACCTGAATGTTTCCTTTCGCGCTGAGACCGGCTTTCAGGTCAGGAGTAGCACTGCCAGGAGGTTGCTGTGCGACCCACGAACAACTTCTGCTGGCGCCGCAGGTTCCGGCGCGAACACTCCACCGCCGCCTGCTCCACCTTCGCCTCGTCCTTACGACGCTCGAGAAGCCTCAGGTTCGACCTCTCTCGCTCCAGGATCTCGGACATCAAGGACCCGAGACCGGGATCGTTATCGTTGCGATCTGGAACATATTCGGACCGGCTCAGGCGATCCTGGAGGGTGGCTTTCGCGTCCTGAACCCTCGCGAGGTGCACCCAGTCCCCCGCCTCCATGGCCTCGGTCTCTGCCGAGGACAATCTCCTCCACGCCTCCAGGATCGACCGGTGTTCCTCTTGCTCTCGTTCTGGCCTGTTCAATTCCGTCCCTCCTCTCATCCCACCGCCACCAGACTGGTTCGCGCCGGTTCCAAATCGGCCGCTCCGGCCCCGCTCAGCATCTCGCGCCATGCATCGCGCAGGGTCGAAAGACGCAGGATAACCTCCTCAATGCCTTCCGTTTCCTTGCGCAGATTGCTCTCGAAGAGCCGCCGGTCCAGATAGGTGTAAAGACCGCGGAGGTTTGCTGCAAACTCGCCCCCGGCCTCCATGTTCAGCGCGGCGCTCAGCTCATCCAAAATCGCCTGCGCTCGCTGCACGTTCAGGTTGATGGCCGAATTGCACTCGGCCGGATCGTCCACCTCGAAGGCCCGCAGGGCCCCTTCCAGATAGCGGATCGCCCCGTCATAGAGCATCAAGACCAGCTTCCCCGGCGAGGCTGTCTTCATCGCCACCTGCATGTAGGATTTTCCGATATACGAGCGATTCATGATCTATTTACATCCTGTTCACTCGCGCGGCATCCGCATCGCGAGCAGGTGGGAGAGTTTCTTGATCGTCTCCCTCGGGGGATAGGTCGGGTCACCCACCAGTTTCTGCGCCCGTTCGACCGCATCCACACGCACCATCGGGAGATCCCGGAGTGCTTGATCGGCGTTCGACGAGGCCGCGAAACTGACTTCCTCGGCTGAGGGTTTGCGTGGTCGCGTGACTCCACGTGAGTTGAATGCGTTCTGAACGGGCCCGGTATTTGGATTAGGTTGAATTTCCATGCCGCATCTCTATTTCCGGCAGTCTTGACTGTTTGGCACGTAACGGTACCAGCATCTAAGCCTCTTCATCGACAGTTTTCGGGATAGCTTAACTTGCTAAATGGACGCTAAGGCTTTGGACAGGTCGCCGCCAATGCGGAGGCCGTGTACGTCCCGAATCGTAGCGGAGAATATAGAATCTGTTGGGGATCCGCCAGGGCCAGGGGCCGCGGCGCCCGGTCCATGTAGTGCTTCCGCGCGGCGTTCGCCACGGCCGCTTCCCCGGCGTCGAACCACTCGTCGGCCGCCCACCAAACCCGGGCTCCCTCGGGATCGATGAGCCGTAGGCGCCATCCGACCGCCAGCGGCGGATACGCCCGGAAACCGGTCAGTTGGCTGAAGAGGATCGCGTCACAACCCGTCTCGACGCGGACCTTCTCCAGGAATCCGGGCGGCAATGCCTCCTCGCTCCCCCAGGCCAGGCGTCCGGTCCAGTCCCTGAGCTGTTCGGGGCGGACCACGACCAACTCAAAGCGGCCGAGCCTGGCAATTTCGCTCCGAAGCGCATTCTCAAGGCCTGGCCGGGCCAGTTCCGTCGCATGGTCCTTCCCCTCGACCCGGAGAGGCAGAACGGCCACGCGCTTCAGGCTCGCCGGCAATTTCTCCACGCCCCGGTAGATGTTCGAAGGAGTGTACACCGGCCCCGCGCTCGGAAACGCATCCTTCAGAGCCATGCATCCCGACATCGTCACCGTCACCGTCGCCCACCCCAGCAGCGCACCCAGGGCGCCCAGGCGTTGAAGGGACCGACAGGAAAAATGGCGCCTGGTATTCATGGGATATCGGTGCGACACAGGCTGGAGGCGTGGGAGGCCATCATCATTGGGTGCCAAAACGTTGTGTAAGAAAGGACAACTGCTGCTTGAATTTTTGCTGCGCCGTTTCCATTGCCAGAAAGCTGTTCGTCAGACGTTCGCGATTCGCCTGGACCACCCGTTCCAACTCCTCGATCTGCGTGTCGATGCCCACGGCCTGCTTCTTTAGCAGCTCGCTCTTCGCCTCCAGCGACCCGTTATCCCCGATCACCCGATCAAGGTAGGCGGTCATCCGGGTTGCGATCCCGTTGTCCTTGTCCAGCCAGAGGGATTCCAAATCCCCCAAGCGATTCGTCAGCGCATCGTCCAGGGCCGTCTCGTCCTCCAGCTTGAGGGTGTCGTCATCGCCATTGGACTTGTATCCAAGGCTCTCCAGGTGACGGAGCGTCCCGCTCAGACCCTCCACAGGACCATACGCCATCCGCCGCAGCGTCGTGGCAATGGCTTCCGCATCCCCTTCCGTGGCCAGAGTGCCGGCCGTGGCCTTCCCCTTCCCGTCCAACGTCAATGCCGTTTCCTTCGAGATCGCCGACTGGATGCCGTTGTACTCCTCGACGAAAGCGGTGATTGCCTTGCGAATCGCCTCCCGGTCAGTCCCCACCGTCACCACCGTGGAGCCTCCTTCCTCAAGCGCCGTGACGCTCAACCCCGTCAGGCCGGAACTCGCCTCCCGGATCGTGTTGGATCGACTCCGGAGCTGCCCCCCTCCATCCACCGTATATAAAAGGTCCTTCCCCCGATCCAGTGTGCCATTCTTCAAACCGGTCGCCTCGAGAAAGTTGCCCGCGACATCTTCCAAAGCGATTCCTACGTCCCCCGTGCCCTTGTTTGCCAACACGAAACGGTCGGTGATCACGTCGTAGCTCGCGGTAACGCCCGCATCGGAATCGCCGATTCTCTTAAGCAACGTCGCCACAGAGTCCTCCGAAGAGTACGCGATGTCCTTGCCGTTGATCCGGAACAAACCAGCGCCCCCGGTTCCCATGATCAGATCTTCATCGAGGTTCGCCTCCCCCACCTTCGCGGACAGCCGCACGCTCCCCAGCGAACCCGCGCTCACCACGTCGGCGGTGCCATTGTTGTGGAGTTTGGCGACTTCCAGGAAATTGCTCGTATCCGTGGCACTCCCCAGCGTGATGGTTCCTGTGCCGTTCAGACGGATCTGATCCGTCGTCGCGTCATAACTGGCGATTACTTCGTTCCCTGTTGCCGCGGCGATCTTGTCGAATACGCCCTTCAGGGTGTCCGTCGTGGCAATCGTCACGGCCGCCCCGTTGACGCGGAATGTGCCGGCGGTCACCGGCGATGCGAAGCCCGCGGTCTCGATCGGGACGTCCGAAACGTCGGAATCGTTGCTGAGCGCCCGGCCCGCGCCGGTCGTACCCAGGATCTTCGCCGACGACGCCAACTGCTGGAAATCAAAGGTATACGTGCCCTGAATGGCGCCGGCGGCGGCGCTGGCGGTCCCCGCCGTCGTGTCGGTGGCGCTGGCGGTCCGGCCGGAGAACAATCCCGGGGCCTGGAGAGCGGTCAGCCGGTTCTTGAGGACGTTCAGCTGGGTGGAGATCCCCCCGTAGGCGGTGGATCGTTCCTCCAGGGCGTTCTGTTCCGAGAGAAGGCGCAGTTGCGGCACGCGCTCGACCTCGGTCATCTGGTCAATCAATGATTTCCAGTCGAAGCCAGAAGCGAGTCCTGCAAGTCCTAATTCCATCTGTCGTCTCTATCGACCGCCCAACCCAAGGACTTGAGATGCCATTCCCGAAGGCAAAAAACCCAGCCAGTCAGGGACTGGCCGGGTGGAAGAACCAATCCCAACCCGAGGGCTGCAAATACAAGCTTACGACAACAGCCTCGGAGAAGACTTCGGATTGGCTTTGACCTTCCGCACTCTTTATCGGCCGGACCCCGAGGGAACTTTAGTTGTGCCAGTCATGGATTGGACGAAAACGAAGAACCCGGCCAGTCGTTAAACTGGCCGGGTCGAGGCACCAATCCCAACCCTGGGACTACTAATACTTCGTTACGACAGCAATCTCAGGGCAGACTGCGGATTGGCGTTTGCCTGGGCCAACATCGCCGTTCCTGCCTGGACGAGGATGTTGTACTTGGCAAATTGGGTACTCTCGTCCGCAACGTCCACATCCTTGATGCGGCTGTTCGCGGCGGTAAGATTATCCTTCAGGACTCCCAGCTGCTCGCTGGTGTACGACAGCCTGGAGATGTTCGCGCCGACATTGGCGCGGTCCTTCGCGAGCTGCGTGATGGCGGACTTAACCGTGCCCAGCGCGGTCGCCGCTGCGGTCGTCGTCTTGATGTCTCCTGATGTGACCGCCGTGCTGAGGTTGCCCGTGGTCAGGTCGACGGACGTCATGTTGTACTTGTTGCCGTCCTCGTCCTTGGTGACTCCCAAGGTGGCTCCATCGAAGAGGCTGACTGAGTTGAATGATTTTTGGCTCACGTCGACAACGTAGGCCTTCAAGGTCTGGAACTCTGCGTCGTAGAGGTCACGGTCACCGTCGATCTTCGTCACGTCCTGCGAGAGAACAGAGAGTTCACTCATCCGATCCAGGGCCTTGCCGACCTTCTTCAGGAAGCCATCCTGTGTTTGACTGAACGAGATGGCGTTCGCGATGTTGTTGTTGGCGGCCGAAATCCGGTTGACTTGGGCGTCGAACCGAAGCGAGACCGCCATGCCGGCGGCGTCATCCTCCGGAGAGGTGATCCGCGAGCCGGACGAGAGCCGGGAAAGGGATTTTGACAGGAGCGCCGAGGATTCACCGAGGAGACGTGCACTGGTCTGCGCCGAGATGTTCGTATTAATTACCATAAGAGACTCCTTCCATGAGTCACCCCTTGCGGGGATTGCTATCGCGGCATTCCATGCCACGGGTGAAGTTTATTAGAGGCCTCCACCTACTCCTCGCCGACCTTTTCTGGCCTTCGGCCGCCATTGTCTTGCGACACGGGATCAATCGGCATGCCCTTGGAAAGCTTGAGACAGGGTTGTTTGGATGACCGGCCCGGAGAGAATGCCAAATCCACCTTTCCTTCCTTCGCGTCCTCGCGTGCGTCAGGACGCGACCGTTGCGGCTTGGCCCAGCCATCCGGCCTTGTCCGCAAGAACTGGGCCCCTTCGAATTATCAGGCAGGCTCCTAGGGCAAAACTCGCCGGGCTGCCCCGATTTTCGGACTTTTTTGCCTAGACCACTCCCCTCTTCTTCCCCCTGTCCTCCGGCGGATTCTCATCTCCTACATGCCTGGACCGCAGAATCTTGCATACATGGCACCCTCCCCGCCCTCAGGTGGCACGCACCGTGCTGATGGCCAACAGGCGATCTGACGTATGAGCACGCTGGCCATAACACAATGTGAGGGAAATCCAACCTCC
>JBBQIU010000094.1:0-8265 GCA_038325245.1 Verrucomicrobiota bacterium | reverse complement strand
GCAGACGTCGTTGCTGGAACTTCGGGTGATGCAGGGTGAGATGTCGCGGGTGACCGTGGTGTTGCGCGGCGAGGGCGAGGTGACGCGTGTGATGGGATCGCAGGTGCTGTCGTGGTCGGTGGAACCGGGGCCCGAAGGTGGAGCTCGGCGGCTCGAAGTTCGCTTCAACCAGCCCCAGCGGGAACTGGCGTCGTTGCAGATCCATATACAGCAGGCGCTCGGTTCGTTTCCGATCGCGTTCGAGACGTTCCAGCCGATTCCCGAAGGGGCGACGCGGGTGGGGGGATACTTGCGGGTGGTGAACGAGGGGGCGGTGCGGCTGGAGGTTTTGGAGTCGACGGGCCTTTCACAGATCTCGCCCGAGCAGTTCATCCAGAGCGATCAGGTCCGGGGTTGGATGCCGGCGCAATCGACGCAGGTGTTCGCCTACCGCTTCGCGGGGTCCGGGGTCCGGCTGCGGGCGCAGGCGGACAACATCCTGCCCGAACTGAGCGTCTCGGAGATTCTGATGTACCACCTGGGCGAGACCGACCTGGCGATCGACGCGCAACTGGAGGTCGACGTTCGTGAGGCGCCGCTACGCGAACTGACATTGCGGGTTCCGAAGGGGTATACGCTCGCGAAGGTGGAGGCGCCCGGGTTGAGCGACCATTTCCTGACCGAACCAGCCGGCGAACCCGACGCTCTGCTCCGGCTCGTTTACAGGACGCCGGTGGTGGGGAGGCAGGTGGTACTGATTCGATTGGAACGTAATCAGCCCCTCGGCGGAACCCGCTGGGACCTGCCGCGGGTTGAAGTCACCCGCGTCCGGTCGGTGCGTGGCAACATCGGAGTGTCTGCGGACACCGGATTCCGCCTGACGCCGATCGCGACGAGCGGCCTGACGGAGTTGGCGACGGCGTTCTTTCCGAAGCGCGTGGTGGGATTGCAGGTGGCGTTTCGGCTGAGCGAACCGGCCTGGCAGGCGGGTTTGTCGGTGGAACGGATGGCGCAGTCGATTCAGGCGGACGTGTTCCATCTCTTCTCGGTCGGGGAAGGAATCGCGTATGGGAGCAGCCTGATCAATTTCATGGTGTCGGGCGCGCCGGTGTCGGTGTTGGAAATGGAGATGTCGGCGGAGTACTTCAACGTGGAGTTCACGGGAAAGAACGTCCGGAACTGGCAGAAGACGGAACGGGGTTTTCGGGTGCAATTGCACACGCCGGTATCGGGGGCGTACACGCTGCTGGCGACGTACGAGCGGCCGTTCAAGGCGCAGGGAGAGACGCTGGCATTCACGGGCGTTCGGCCGATGGACGCGCAGACGGACCAGGGCTACACGCTGGTGATCAGCGCCAATCAGTTCCAGGTGGCGCCGGTGAACGTGACGGCTTCTCTGACGCCGCTGGAGACCGGCGAAGTGCCGGCCGAATACCGGTTGTTCTTCGATGCCCCGATCCTGGCGGCTTACCGGTATACAGCGCGGCCGTTCAATCTCGAACTGGAACTGAAGCCGCTCGACCAGGCGGAGGTGGTGAGCCAGGTGGTGGACCGGGCGGCGATCACAACCCGGATCTCCGACGAGGGCCAGGTGGTTACGGAGGCCCGGTATTTCGTGAAGAACAAGGGCGCTCCCCACCTGCGCCTGCGCCTGCCGCCGGACGCGGAACTGTGGTCGGTGACCGTCGACGGCACGGCGGTGGTGCCGGTGAAGGACGAGACGGGGAACCTGATTCCCCTGCCGAACCGGGCGGACCCGAACGTGTTGATGGAACTTCAGGTCAAGATGGCGACGCGGGCGCAGGGCGCGAAACGGTTGACGGTGACAGCCCCGATTGTGGGAGCGCCGGTGCTCTTGGCGCAGTGGCACATTGAACCCGCCGCCGGCCGGAGGCTGGTGTATCGAGGTGGCACGCTGACTCCCTCAGGGGGCGAGGTGGATCCGTCCGGATTCGCGGGCGTGGCGCGGTTGGTGCGGTCGGAGGAGGGGGTGTGGATCTGGAGCAAGATGGCGATCCTGATGGCGTCCGTGGTGATGGCGGGCGTGATCTGGTCGGGGAGATTGGGAAGCGGTCCGCGATTTGGTTTTCGCCACCTGTTGTCGGGTGCGCTGGGACTGGTGGCGGCGTTGGTGGCGTTGGCGATGGTGATTCAATTGCATTCCCTGGCCCACGCCGGCGAGGTGGCTCTGGCGCCGGACCTGCGATTTGTGGCGCCGATCCAGCAGGAGGACATGGCCTGGAGCGTGGACGTCGGGAACGTGGAGCGTAGCCCGGCGGGAATGGTGACCTTTGGCGGTGTGATTCTCGTTCTCGCCGCCTTTGCGGTGTGGTCGGCGGCGTGGATGGCTCAGACGCCGGGATCGCGGGCGTTGGGCGTTGCAGTCGCCTGGTGTCTCGCCCTGTGGGCCGTGTTGCGCGCCCCGACGGGCCCGGTGCCGTTCGTCACGGCGTTGGCGGCGTTCGCATTCATCCAGATTCTGGTCCCGGCCCTGTTCCGGTGGTGGACGGTGCCGGGTCGCGGGGAAGGGGTTCCGGCGACTGCCGCGACGGCGGCGCTCATCGGAGGGCTTGTTTTCGGTGCGTCGTTTGTGGCGGGTCCGCGAGCGTCGGCGGCGGAAGCCGGGTACGGGGGCATGGCGGTGGCGCCGGCGGAGTCGGTGATCCATGAACTCTCGGTGACGGACGATTTCGTCACGGGAAGGGCCATGATCCGGTGGAGCGGGAAGACGGGCGGGGTGTTGCCGCTGTTTGTAGAGCCTGGGGTGCTGGTTCAATCGGGGCATTACGAGGCGGCGGCGCGGCTGGTGCAGGTCACGCGGGATGGACGCCGTGTGCATCTGCTGGTGGCAGAGACGAACGGGTGGCTGGAGTTCCCGATTGAATTCCAGACCCGGGTGGTGCTGCGGGATGGGGATCGTGGATTCGTCATGCCGGTGCTGCCGGGGTTGGTGAACCGTGCCCGGCTGACGTTGGTCGGGTTGGACGTGGACGTTTTCTCACCGCAGGCCGTGCTGGTCCGGCGGGAGGACGCTGGCGCGAGCGCGACGAACACGGTGGCGACCCTGATTCTCTCGCCGGCGCGGGACGCATGGATTGGGTGGAAGCCCCGGACGCGGGACACGCGGCGGGAGCGGGCCGTTTTCTATGCGGAACTGGCGCAGGCGTTCATCCCGGGGCCGGGAGTGGTCGAGGGTGTTCACGAAGTGCAGATCCGTCCGGCCCAGGGCGAAGTGACGGAGTTGGTGTTCGATGTGCCGGTGGGCATGACCATCACGGACGTGGGGGCGCCGTCGTTGGCCCTTTGGCGGTTCGATCCGGACACGCGGGCGTTGCGGGCGAGTTTTTCGCCGGCGCAGGCAAAGCCATTCACGGTGAGGGTGCGTTCGCAGGTGGCGGCGACGCCGTTGCCGTTCGAGCGGGCGATTGGATTGCTGACGCTTCGCGGGGCCGCCGGGCAGATTGGCCTGGTTGGTGTGGCGACGGGTTCGGAGGTGCAACTCGACGAGGTGCGTGTGGAGGGCATGGCGGCGATCAACCTGGAAGATTTCCCGGCCACGGCCCTTGCGGTGGTGGAGGGGCAGGTGGCGGGGTTGGCGCTGCGTCGGGCGTACCGGTATTCCGCCGCAGGGGCGACGTTGACGGTGCAAGCATCGGCGGTGGAGCCGGATGTTCGGGTGGAATCGCAGCAGACGATTTCTTTAAGCGAGGATCGGGTGATCGTGGCGGCGACGTTGGACGTGGATGTGAGTCGGGCGGGGATTTTCAAGTTGAGCTTTGTGCTCCCGGCAGGGTTGGACGTGGAGGCGCTCACGGGTGAGGCGATGAGTCATTGGACGGAGTTGGCGGGGGAAGGCGGGCGGGTGATCACGATGCATCTGAAGGGGAAGACGGAAGGCAGGCAGCGATTCAACGTTTCGCTCACGGGTCAGGGGGTGCGGTCGACGAATGGGTGGGTGGTACCACGGTTGACGCTACGGGAGGCGTCGAAGCAGCGGGGCCAGCTTCTGCTGGTGCCGGAGCAGGGGTTGAGATTGCAGGTGGTGGGCCGTGAGGGGGTGACGCAGCTCGATCCGCAGCAGGCGGGCGTGCGCCAGCGGGGCGTGCTGGCCTTCCGGGTCCTGCAGGACCCGTGGAACGTGGTGCTGGATCTGGAACAGGTGGATGCCTGGATCCAGGTGACGAGTCTTCAGCACGTGGCGTTTGCGGAGGCCCAGATGAAGGTGTCCGCCAACCTCCAGTACGAGATCGAGAACACCGGTGTGAAGACGCTGGTCGTGAGGCTACCGGCCGTTGCCGATGGGGTCCGATTCCGGGGTGAGCACGTGGGCGATTTTCTGGCACGACCGGGGTCGACGAACGGGGCGGCGCGCGATTGGGAGGTGAAGCTGGATCGTCGAGTCATTGGCCGGTACCTGCTGCAGGTGGCCTACACGGTGCCGATCGGGGAACAGGCGGGGGAGACAATCGTCGACGGTGTGCAAGCGCAGGACGTGAATTTGCAACGGGGATTTGTGACCTTGCAGGCCGGGGGGCGGTTGCAGGTGCGGATCGATCCGCCGCCGGCGTTGCAGCCGACGGACTGGCAGGTCATCCCGCGGGCCCTTCTGCAGGACATCGAGGCCCCGTTGGCCCACTTCACGTATCGCCTGGTGGAACCTGGATTCCGGTTGCCGGTGAGGTTAGTGCGTCACGAGGCGGCGCGGTTGCTGCCGGCACGGGTGAATTCGTTGGCGTTGACGTCCGTGATCTCGGACGACGGCGCGATGCTGACGCAGGTGAAGCTCCGCCTGATTCCCGGAGACAAGCGATTGCTGCATGTGACGCTCCCGCCCGGGACACAGTTCTGGTTCGCGTTCGTGAATCAGAACAGCGTGTGGCCCTGGCAATCGACGAACCAGGTCCTGATTCCTTTGGATCAGAACTCACGGACGGGCGAGGAGAGCACGGTGGAATTCCTCTACGCCGGCGTGGCGGGCGAAGGGGGGCGGCGGACATTGGACCTTGATCTGCGGGGGCCGCGGATCGATCTGCCGCTGGAGAACATCTCATGGACGGTGTACCTCAACGAGAAGTGGAACATGGACGATTGGAGCGGGTCGCTCCAGTTCCAGGAGGGCGAGGTGTCGGTGTTGCCGGTGGTGCTCGACGTGGACAGCTACATCCGCAACGAGGCCGAGATTCGGCAGGAGAAGACCAAGGAGGCGGAGGAGGTGCTGACGTATGCCAACACGCTGTTGCAGCAAGGCGATCCCCACCAGGCGCGGCGCGCGTTCAAGACGGCCTTCGGGCTGTCGTTGCACGACCAGGCGTTCAACGAGGACGCGCGCGTCCAGTTGAACAACCTGAAGGTCCAGCAGGCGCTCGTGGGCATCAATGTCCGCCAGGTCCGCGTGGCCGGGGGAAGCGGCGCGATGGCGGCAACCCCTCAGGGGCTGCGGGACAGTCCGGTTGCGAACTATACCCAGGGCGAGGCGCGGCAACTCTTCGAGCGGAACACTGCCGAGGAGAACGCCGTTCAGACGCGTCTCGCGGAACGGTTGATTCAGCAACAGGACGCGGCGGTCACGAGTCCGGCGACGATTCGGGCGACCCTGCCCGAGCAGGGCCGGAAGCTCGTGTTCACCCGCCCCCTGGAGATCAATGCGTCGAGTGAACTGACGTTGGGGATCGAGGCGACGGCGGCTCGCACGGTGTCGTGGATGGGGAAGCTGGCGATGCTCTTCAGCGCGTTCGTGGGCATGCTTCTGGTGTCGGCGATGGTCCGGGAACGGCGTTAAGAGGGTGCTTCAACACGAAAGACTTGGACGGCGCGGTGCGGCTGCCTAGCCTTCCGCCCGTCCCGTTTCAAATTATGAAGAAGCTCAACATCGCCCTGGTCGGCTATGGGTTCATGGGCCGGACCCACTCCAACGCGTTCCGGCAGGCAGGCCGTTTCTTTGATCTCCAATACGAGCCGGTCCTGAAGTGCGTGTGTGCGCGGGACGCCGCCAAGGCCCAGGCCTTCGCAGACAACTGGGGTTACGAGGGGATCGAGACCGACTGGAGGAAGCTGATCGATCGAAAGGACATCGACGTCATCGACATCGCCGCGCCGAATAATGTCCATGCCGACATCGCCATCGCCGCGGCGAAGGCAGGGAAGATGATTCTGTGCGAGAAGCCGCTCTCGATGGACGGCCCGCAGGGCAAGAAGATGGTGGCGGCGGTGGAGAAGGCCGGCGTGCCCAACTCGGTCTGGTACAATTACCGCAGGGTGCCCGCGGTCACGCTGGCGAAGAAGTTGATCGATGAAGGGCGGTTGGGCCGGATTTTCCATTACCGGGCGAAGTTCCTGCAGGATTGGACCATCAATCCGGAGCTCCCCCAGGGCGGGGCCGGCCTGTGGCGTCTGGACGTCAAGGTGGCCGGTTCCGGTGTGACAGGCGATCTGCTGGCGCACTGCATCGATACGGCCGTCTGGTTGAATGGCGGCGTCGACAAGGTGAACGCCATGATTGAGACCTTCGTGAAGGAGCGTCCGCACAACATCACGGGCAAGGTTGAGAAGGTCGGGATCGACGATGCCTGCGCCTTCCTGGCGCGGTTCAAGAACGGGTCGCTGGCCACTTTCGAATCCACCCGATATGCGCGCGGCCACAAGGCTCTTTACACGCTCGAAATCAATGGCGAGCACGCGTCGATCGCCTGGGATCTTCACGACCTTCACCGGCTCCAGTGGTTCGATCACGCGGACGAAGGCCAGGTCCGCGGCTGGAGGAATCTCCATATCACCGACAGCGACCATCCCTACATGAAGCACTGGTGGGTTCCCGGGCTCCAGATCGGGTACGAGCACACATTCATCCATCAATTCGCCGACTTCGTGAAATCCCTGGAATCGGGCGGACCCTGCTCGCCGTCCTTCCGGGAGGCGCTCGAGACGCAATATATCTGCGACGCCGTGCTGAAGTCCGGCCGGAGCGGACGGTGGGAGAAGGTGGCGGCGGTGAAGTAGGTTGCGGGTTGCGTCATTTCTCCGCTCACGGCGCGATCGCCACGGGGCGTACGCGGATCCCTTCGCGGATGCGGTCGCCGGGATAGAGGACAATTTCATCGCCCGCCTCGAGGCCGTCGAGAACCTGCGTCTCGGTGCCGCTGCCTGGCCCGGCTTGGACGCGTCGAAGTTCGGTCCTGCCATTGTGCACGACGAACGCGGCCCATTCCGCACCGCGCCGGAAAAGGCCGCCGGCGGGAGCCTTGAGCGTGCGGGGCGATTCCCAGACCACGATGCGCGCCTCGACTCGAAACCCGTCTCCGAGACCGGGTCGCTGCTCCGGGGGCGTGACGAGGTCGGCGATGACGTTGACGCGCTGCTCCTCGACCCCGAGGGCGGAGACTTTGGTGAACGCGGCGGGTTCGACGAGGCGGACGCGCGCTTCGAGGGGTGTCTCGCCGCCCCAATGGTCGAGTTCCACGATGGCACCGGGCCCGAGGGCGGCGGCGTCCCGGGACAAAACCTCGATCACGACCTCCAAATCGGCGGGATCGCCGAGGTCGACGAGGGGCGTGCCTGGAGTGACGACCCGCGCGCTTTCCTCGTGAACGCGCAGAATCCGGCCGGAAATGGGGGCCCGGAATTCTACAGGAGAACGGGCGGAGGCGTCTGGGGAGGGTGTGGACAGCGCCGCAGGGTTCCCGTCCGGGGCGCCGCGGAATTCGGCGAGTTCAGCCTCGGCCTGGCGCAGGGCACTTTCGGCGGCGGCGGCTTCCTGGGCGGCGGCGGCTTCGCGCCATTGGACACCTTCGAGTTCCTGGGCGGAGACGGTGAGGTCGGTGAAGAGCTTTTGGAACCGTTGGAGTTCGAGTGTGGCGAAGCGAAGGGCCTCCCGGGCTTTGGCGAGTTGGGTGTTGGCGGTGTCCCTACGGGCTTCGGCGAGGGTGCGCGTGCGGGCGTCGAGGAGGGACGAGGGGAGGGGATCGAGGACAGCGAGGACAGTTTCGCCAGCGAGGACGGGGGTGCCGGCCTTGAAAGGGATTCGGCGGAGTTGACCTGCCACGGGAGTGAAGACGGTGTAGCGCTGACGGATTCGGGTGCGGCCTTCCTCGTTGACCGTGACGCGGAGGGTGCCTTCGGAGACGCGGCCGATCTCGACGGGAAGGGGTTGGGGGCGGAACCCGGCAATGAGGATCGCGACGAGAAGGGCGGCGCCCGCCCAAGGGAGCCAGCGGCGGCGAGGGGGTGATCGCCGCGCGGGGATGGGGCGCGGGGGGACGGTCGGAATCGGGGATGGCGAGGGTTCTGGGG
>JBBQIU010000093.1:0-8271 GCA_038325245.1 Verrucomicrobiota bacterium | reverse complement strand
CCAGCGGATCATCTGGCCGAGCGCCGCAGCACTGGCCGGGATGCGGGCGGTCCAGACGCCGTCTCCAAACGCGCCATCGCCGTGCTGGCCGTCGTCGTGCATCGGGATCGAAACCTGGGCCGTGTACATGACGCGGTAGAGGAGTTGGACGCTGGCGACCGGACGGAGCGTTGGACGGACGCGGGTGGTGACGACGACATCCTGATCGTCATGGGGAACGGCCGGGGCGTGGGTCACGCTGTCGATGAGCGGGCCGAGCGATTCGACACCCGCGTTGTTCGCGAGGGCGGGGGACGGCGAAGGAAAGAAAAGGGGGGCCGCCTGGTGGAAGGCGAAAGCGCGGGCCGAGAGTTCGGGTGCGAACAGGAGGGTGGGATCGTCGGCGTGGGAATTGAGGATGTGGAAGGCGAGGACGTTGGTACCGTGGACAAGCCGGTCTCGGGCGCCATCGATGGGGATGGATTCGAGGGTCAACGACTCCTGAGCGGTGCGGGCGCGGAGGGCGGTTGAGTTCCATCGGATTCCGAGGTCGGGTTTTGGGTTGTCCGATTCCACGGGGGCATTGCGGTCAACAATCGGATAGCCGTTGAGGAACGCGACGAAGCCGTCGTTGTAGCGCACGTTGAGTGAGAGATCGGCGAGGTCGACGACGTTCGTGACGGTGAAGTGGAGCCGGAGGTAGGCGGAGGGGCTGGAAATCGGGCCTTGGAAGAGAGGGGTGTGTATGTGAGCGGAGAAGGTTCCGAGGGGATCGACGCCGACGCCGGTGGTGATGGGGGTCCAGGAGGAGTCGTCGAACTCGGGTGCGAACCAGGAGGACTCGAGGTCGTCGTTGGTTGGAATCAGGCTGGTGCCGGAGGTGCCGATGGGCATGAGCGACACGGGGACGGATTCGGTTGGGAAGCCGAAGCTGACGTCGCTGAATTGGCGGGGGTAGGCGGGGGCGAATTCGGTGGCCGGCTGGAGATCGGGACGGATCAAGGCGAGGTATTCGCCTTCCGTGGCGAGGCGGAAGTTGGTGTGAAGCGCCTGGCTGGCGATGTGGCGATCCTTGCCGGAGGCGAAGACAAGCAGGAATCCGCCGGAGGGGAGGGTAACGTCGGGAAAATCCCATTTCCTGGGTTGGTTGGCGGAATCCGTCAGGGACCAGCCGGCGAGGGAGACGGGGCTCGAACTCGTGTTGAAGATCTCGATCCAGTCCTCGGCGTCGCCGTCGCCGTCCTTTCGGCCAAGCTGGTTGTCGGCGAGGAACTCGGAGATGACCAGTTGGGCAGGGGCGGGGTGGTGGACGGCGAGCAGGAAAAAGGCGAGGAAAGGGAGCCACAGCGCCGGGAGATCTGACAAGCGGGACCAATGCGGGGTCCCGGGATTTGGCGTGCGCAGCATCGGGCGCAGGCTACCACCGGCCGGGCGAATGGGAAATTTTAGGCCACAGAGAACGCAGAGAACGCAGAGACGGAAATGAGAAAGGCCGGTTCTTCCGAAACTTCACGGACACTTTGGCGGCCTTGGCGAGGGAAGCTCCCTCGTTTTTGACGGCAGATGCCGATCGAGCGGTGTCCTTTAATACCGTCACGCCTTGAGTCCGAGGCCAAGGGTGTCCCTGCAATAGCGGAGGCTTCGCTCAAGGTCCTCTTTCTGCCGCTCGCGATTGCCGCCGTCATACTGGGCGATGGCTTTGCCGCGCTTGGCAAGACGGAGGAACCGAGCGAACTCGGCTGCTGTCCGTTTGGGCCAGGCCTCCCAGAAGCTGGCTTCGAGGTAAGGAAATTCCGGGGCGAACCCGCCGATGGTTTCGATATTGACCGCCACCTTTGGGCAGAGCTGGGCGAAGCGGGCAAAATAGACCTTATGGTCTGCCACGGAACCGTCCCCCATGGCGACCCACTGAACCTTGCATCCCTTCTCGGTCTCCCAGACGACGGTGTCCCGGAGACTTGTCGTAAAGGCATAGGGTCCCAGCTTTTCCAGGCTGTCCATGGGATCCTCCAGGGTCCAGACGGCGTTGCCGGAGTCCATGTTGGCGCCGACCCAGTCCCGGCCGGCTCCCTGGATGAGGGAGATGAGTTCGTCGGCGGTCATGTCCCCGGCGTGGTTTTCGACGGCCACCTTGACCCCGAGATCCGAGGCGAGTCCCTGCTGGGATTTCAGGACCCGGATTGTATCGGCGATTCGTGCCTCAATGCCTCCCGGAGTTTTGCGGTCCTCGCGGGCGCCGAGAACGACGCGGAAATACGGCGACCCCACCGCTTTGGAAAGTTTGAGTCCGAGGGCGAGATGCTCTTCCGCTGTGCCCCAGGTGGGTCTGAAGGACTTGGACGTGGGGCAGATGCTCCAAGAGCCAAGGAGAATCGCAATGCCCTTGTCCGAACCGTAGCGGCGGAGTTCCTCAGCCTCCTTCAACTCGAGCGAGCCCAGGGACGGAAGGTCCGTGATGAAGAGTGTGTCGAGCTTCAGGGAGGCGGCATAGTCAACGAGCTCGCGCCCTTTCCAGCCCATGGAACGAACGGCGAAGTTGTCCATGCCCAGCGCGAGGCGGGGAGTGGGGGCCTGGGCGAAGGTGGAAACGGTGGCAGATGGAAAGGCCCCGATCGCGACTGTGGCGGTGGCGACGGAACCGAGGAAAGTCCTTCGAGACTGGGTGATGGAACCGGAATTCATGGCGGGGGATTCAGGGATTGGCGGGGAGATGTAAGCGCGTCGGCAGGGGTTGGGAAAGGGGGAAGTGCAGGTCGTGGAATTGGGAATGCGAAGGGGAGTTTTCGAGGGAAAAACAGACGCGAGACCGCTTGCACTTTGGCGCCGGGTGGCTTGTGATTCGGGCGATCCATTTCTCCATGAAAGCGACCTTTATTCTTTCCGTCCTGGTGGCGGGCCTGGGTGTCCTTGGCGCCGGGCGTGTTCTGGCTCATTCGGCGATCGAACCGGCCCCGCGTCCGGACGAGTGGTGGCAACAGCGCCATGCGTCGATGAACACGAACGCGATGAACCTCGGGGAGAAGTCCAGGGTCATCTTCATCGGGGATTCGATCACGCAAGGATGGGAGGGTGCCGGGCGCGAGGCGTGGGCGAAGTACTACGCGGCGCGCAACGCGATCAATCTCGGAATCGGCGGGGACCGGACCCAGCACGTATTGTGGCGCCTTGAGAACGGAAATCTGACCGGGCTGAAGCCGAAGGCGGCGGTGGTGATGATCGGGACGAACAACTCCAACGGAGAGGACAATTCCGTGGATCAAATCGCCGATGGCGTCGGAGCGATCGTGCGCAAACTGCGGGACACCTTGCCCGACACGAAGGTACTGCTGGTTCCGATTTTCCCGAGAAGTGAGAATCCGTCGCCCCAGCGTGGGAAGATTCTCATGGTGAACCAGATCCTCCAAAAGCTTGCGGACGGCCAGCATGTCCACTGGGTGGATTTTGGGCATCGCTTCCTCCGGGAGGACGGAACGATCCCGCGCGATCTGATGCCGGATTTCCTGCACTTGTCCGAGAAGGCGTACGCGGTTTGGGCGGAGAGTCTCGAACCCGTCCTGGCGACCGCGCTGGGGGAGGCCCCGATCGGGGCCGGAACCGGAGCGGTGGCGGGCGGTTCGAAGGGTTTGACGGGTGCGTGGATGGCCACGATGCCGGGACCGGGCGGGGAGCCTGTCGACCTTCCGTTTTCCTTGAAGCAGGAAGGCACCAAACTGACCGGAAGGTTCGGGCGCCCCGATGGCCGTTCCCTTGAACTTCGGGACGGGAAGGTGGAGGGCGGAAGGTTTTCGTGGATCATCAACCGGGACCGAGAGGGGGGCGAGACGATGACCTACGAGATGTCCGGCAAAGTTGAGGGAGATAAGCTCTCGGGCATCACGAAGACCGAAATGGGCGGTAGCCCTATCGAGTTGGAGTGGTCGGCGAAACGCCGCTGAGCGGGCGTGGATGGGAGGAAGGAAACAGGAAGGGCCGCGGGTCCGGGACAGGAAACCCGAGGACAATCATGGAGCAACGCATGAAGACATGGAATTTCAGGGGGCGGGCAGGATGCGGGGCGTGGGTGACACGGACGGCACTCATGGCGTGGCTGTCTGCAGGACAGGTATGGAGCGCCGACCCCCCCCTCAAACTCTGGCCGTGGAAGGCTCCGGGCGAGACCCAGGAACTCGCGGAAGAACGCGACACGACCAAGACGACGGATGGCCTGGTGGCGGGTCGGCGGTTGATCCGATTGGGGAATGTTTCCGAGCCGACGCTTGAGGTGTACCGGGCACCGGGAGCGAACAACACCGGGGCGGCGGTTCTCGTGTGCCCGGGCGGGGCGTATCACATCCTGGCTCTGGACCTGGAGGGAACGGAGGTCTGTGAATGGTTGAATTCCATCGGGGTGACGGGGGTGCTCTTGAAGTACCGGGTTCCGCGTCGGGAGGGACTGGAGAAGCACGCCGCACCCCTCCAGGACGCGCAGAGGGCGATGGGACTGATCCGGCACCGGGCGGCCGAATGGGGGATCGATCCCAAGCGCGTGGGGGTGTTGGGATTCTCCGCGGGCGGGCATCTGGCGGCGGCCGTGAGCACGATCCCGGATCGGACCTATGCGAAAGTGGACGCGGCAGATGAGTTGAACGGGCGACCGGATTTCGCGGTGCTGGTCTATCCTGGGTACTTGTCGGTCAAGGAGGAGAACGACCGGATCGCGCCAGAGCTGAAGATCACGGCGGAAACGCCGCCGACCTTCCTGGTGATGGCGCAGGACGATCCCGTGAGAGTAGAGAACGTGCTCCAGTATGCGACGGCGTTGAAGCAGGTGAATGTCCCTTTCGAACTGCATGTGTATCCCACGGGCGGGCACGGGTACGGATTGCGCCGGACGGCCAATCCGGTGACCGCATGGCCCGATCGCGTGGCGGAGTGGATGAAGGCGCGCGGTCTGCTCGTTCCCCCGTGACCCGCTTCGCGGTCCAACCCTGGGCTTCGGTGTGGAATCCCGTTGGGATTCCACACCCAAGAAGCGGCCCACATGCAGAGGCCTTCGGCCTCAATGGCAGGCAGGACGACCTACCCCTGTATGTGAGCCTCGCTCCCGGGTTCGCCGCGCTTGTTTGCCGGGCGTGACGGGTCGAGGATCAGGGGGTTGTGGCTGATTTAAATTCCAGGAGGCAATGGAGTCCTGTCCGGCGGGCGCACCCGGGCGGTGGACGGAGCGGACCCGTCCGGGTCGGGCGTCGTGCGCCTTCGGTCGAGGGTGAGCCGGCGGAGAAACCCGAGGCGCCCGTTCGGCCGGAAGTATCGCCCGTGGCGCTGGCCGCGCGCGTGCTGGGAGGCGTCGACAAGGATCATCCCGCGGATGCGGTGCTTCGGATGGTGTTGAAGCAGGAACCGGGACTTCGCCGCGAGACGGCGGGTGAAGTGGCGCGCCTCGTGTTTGGTTTCTTTCGCTGGCGGGGATTTGTGGGCCGTGGTCTTCCGTTGATGCGACAGATCGAGGTGTCGGCCGATCTGGCGCGGAAATTCGCTTTGGAACCGGCGACAGTGGCGCCGCAAGGACTGGGCCGGGCGGTTGCGGCCTGGGTTCGGGACAGGGTAGCGGGGGGTGAGGAATGGTGGTCGGCGTTGCAGGTTGAGCCGCGCCTTTGGCTGCGGGCGCGGCCTGGGACCGCGGAGTCGGTGAAGGTGGCATTGGGGGATGTGACGCAGCCGCTGCCCGGGGAAGTCCCGGACGCCCTGGTTTACGAGGGGAAGAAGGATTTGTTCCGTGAGGCGGGGTTCCAGTCAGGCGCGTATGAGATCCAGGACTTGGCGTCGCAGATGGTGGGGCTCGTGTGCGCTCCGCAACCGGGGGAAACCTGGTGGGACGCGTGCGCCGGGGAAGGCGGGAAAACACTGCACCTGGCGGACTTGATGGCCAACCGGGGAGTGGTCTGGGCGACGGACCGGGCGGGATGGCGATTGCAGCGACTGCGGGTGCGGGCGGGGCGGGCGAACCTGTTCAACATCCGGTGGGCGGAGTGGGACGGGGGTGATGCGCCGCCTGGCCGCGTGAAATTTGACGGGGTGCTCTTGGATGCGCCGTGCAGCGGGTTGGGAACGTGGCAGCGGAATCCGCACGCCCGCTGGGCGGTGACGCCCGAGGACGTGACGGAGTTGGCGGCGCTGCAGATCCGCTTGCTCCGAAGCGCGGCGGCCGGGGTGAAGGTGGGCGGGCGGTTAGTCTACTCGGTTTGTACCCTAACCCACGAGGAAACTGCCCGTGTTTCGGATGAGTTCGAAGCCGCCCTGCACGGATTCGAACCGATGCCGTTGCCGGATACCTACCGTCGAGGAACCGGGGCGAAATCCGAGTCGCGGGCGCCGAACCGGCTGTGGATCTGGCCCCAGGATTGGGGCGGCAACGGCATGTATATCGCGGCCTGGCGGCGGGTTAATTAGTGAGACGTCAACGGCTTGTGTAAGGAAATAAATCTGTGGCATGCTGCTTCTATATGGGAAGCTCAGTGTCCACTGTCACGTCCAAATTCCAGATCACCTTACCATAAGATATTCGCGAGAAATTCCGCATCGATATCGGGCAGAAGATCCAATGGGAGGTCCACGGCGATAGCCTAGTCGGCAAACGTCTTCCGTCTCTCATGGATCTGGCCGGCTGCATGAAATCCGACAAGCCACGGGCAACGGATGCCGAGATCTCCAGAGCGTGGTCCAGTGCTGCCATTGCTCGGGATCAACGGACCAAGAACCAGAAATGAAACGGCTGATTCTTGATACGAACTTACTGGTGCGATTCTTGGTCCAGGACGACGCCAAACAAGCGGTGGCGGCGACCAAGCTCATTAACGACGCCCAAATCGGGGTTTATGAGCTGCTGCTGGACCGGATGGTGCTGGCAGACCTCGTCTACGTATTGATATCGCATTACAAGCGAACTCGCGTGGACGTCGCCAACACCGCCTTGGCCATCGTGCGAAGCCCTTATGTTCGGGTGGAACAAGAACCCGAGTTGATCGATTCCCTGCTCCGATTTCGCGACCAGGGCGTGGATTTGGTGGACGCGTGGTTGGCAGCAACAGGCGCGAGCAGCGGGGCCTGGAGGTCGCCTCGTTTGACCGCGATCTCGACAAGTTCAAAGACGTCCAACGTCATGAACCGAAGGCCTGACAAAGGTTGCGAGCTCCCACCAACTGCACCCGAAATGCCCTGGGCAAAGCCGTCTTCTTCCGTCGGCTGGGAGAGCTGCTGGACCGAACGCTCGAAAACTGGCGGCATCGAGCCTACGGCCTGAACCTGGTCGTCGCCGCCATCGTGCTCTGGAACATCGTGTGCCTCGAACGAGCCGTGGCAGCACCTCCGCGAAGCCGGCCAGGCCGCATCCGACGAGGGCTTGGCGCATCTATCGCCGCCGCGCTGGCGCCGCTGAATTCGTCATTTGCGAGCAATATCTGGGACCAGGCGCATCAGTGGCTTATCGCGCAAGGATTTCCTGTAAATATGTTATGGCAAATAAGAACCTGATTGACCTGAAGAGTTGTTGTGGTGTTGAATTTGGTATCTCCCCGAACGGTATGCGGCGTATCCAGCGCCAGCCATGTCACTTCGACATGGATTTAAGGGAAAGACATTTGTCCATCCGATCGAGTTGGGTGAAGAGGCCGGTCTAGTGAACGGCGGGCTGCGCCCCGTTTCGAAGCCAGAGTCACCGGGCCGAAGTCACGGCGAAGCGCCCCCCTTGGCGTTCATTCGTCGCCTCCCGGCGGAATGCAGTCACACAGAACAACAATACTTCGCCTTAACCACCAAATCCCAGGAATACGATGACTGAAGATCCAGGTAATCTAAAACCGCAGCGTCCAAAACACTTTCTGGCAAGGGCCATCGGAGTCGCACTCGTAATCTCAACAGGTTTCGCTGTTTGTAAGCTGATCGGTATCGATACCAGGAGATTCTGGCCTTTCATGATCCTTATGGTCGGCGGCAGCTTCATTGGCAATTTCATTGGAGTTTTTTTTGCACAAAAGATAGTCAGCAAATAGAGAACAGCCTTGCCCAACCCAAGCGCTGGAGACGAACCGCCGTCCGCTTCTCCGCTCGATGCCCGAAAAAGGCACGTGGGGTCAGAAAATGGCCCGTGGGGCCCGTGGGGTCAAACATTGACATTGGACATTCTACTAAACGGGGGTGGGGTGCTGAGATGGAGTCACGACATGCGGCGCCCCGGCTGGGAGCGAAGCGGAGGGTGGTGAACCTATCTCGGAATGGGGATGGCGGATGTCGTGGCTCCCCTCACCCTGTCCCTCT
>JBBQIU010000092.1:0-8274 GCA_038325245.1 Verrucomicrobiota bacterium | reverse complement strand
CGGTATCCTTGGCTCCCTTTTCCTCCGGACCACCTACACCGTCCCCGTTCAACTCATCCGCCGCGAACTCCCGAACAGTTTCCGCGCCAGTGAACTCGGCGAGGCCTTCAAGCCCCGCCAGTTCTCCATCGCCACGGTCGTCGCCATCATGCAGTCGCCCAGTCTCCTTGCCAAAGTCGGTGGTCAGGCGCGCCCGCGACTCTCCGCGGGCGACCTCCTCAATGGCCTTACCATCACTCCGGAAAGGAATACCGATCTCATCAACGTCTCCCTCCGGAGTTCCGTCGACGACGCCACCGCAACCGAACTCATCAACGCCTACGCCCAGGAGGTCGTCGACCTGACCCGCACGCTCCAGCAGCAGGAGGCGTCCGAAATCGACCGCTTCCTCCGCGACCAACTTGGCCGGACCGAAGGCGACCTTGCCGAGGTCAACCAGGAAATCCTCCGCTTCGGCCGGGAGCAGAATTTCCTGGATATCGACCAGGAGATCGAAGCCTACCTGCGCAACCTCAGCGATGCCGAGACGGCCCTCCAGAATACGCGGCTCGAGGCCGAGAACATCGCCTTCCGTATCCGCGCCATCGAGGCGGAAATCACCCGCCAGAGCCCCTCCCTCGTCGGTCTCGACGAGGCACGATCCCGTCTCAACACACTGCTCGTCCAGTACACCGAGGCCAACCCCGTCGTCATCAACGAACGCACCCGCATCGCGGCTCTCGAGGAAGCCGCGGCGACCGCCGCCGCCACCAACGCCATCCGAAACTTCCAGGCCGGAGCGAACAGCATCGTCAACACCCTGTTCATCGACCTCGTGAATCTCCGCGCCCAACGCGAGGCCCGCGCTTCGCAACTTCTCCAATTCGAGCAACGACGCGCCGCCGCCGCCGCCCGGCTCCAGGATCTGCCGGAAAAGGGCATGAACTACGCCAAACTCAAGGCGCGCCAGTTGTCCCTGGAAACCACCCGCGCCTTTCTCTCCGCCCGCCAGCGCGAAGCCCGCCTCTTCTCTGAGAATTCCCCCGGCTATTACCGCCTGTTCGCCCCCGCGACCGCGGGCGACGTCGTCACCCGTGACAAGTCCAGCAAGCTCGCCATCGTCACGGCCGCCGCCGTCCTCGCGGGAATTCTCGCCGCCGGCCTCCTCATTTGCCTCTTCGAAGCGCTCGATAATCGCGTGGTCTCGCCCGCCGACGTCCGCCGCGCCACCCGTCTGCCTCTCGTGGGACGCCTGGAGGACCTTGCCTCCCTCGCCGACCCTGATCTCCCCACCTGGCGCTACCGCACCTGGTCCGCACTCTCACGGCTCCTCGCCGACCCAGCCACCCGCTCCGTCTGCTGCGGCCTCATCTCGGCCCTGCCCGGCGAGGGACGCACCACATGGCTCCGATTGCTCGCCGAGGCCGCCCGCGAACGCGGTCAACGCTCCGTCCGCATCCAACCCGCCGCAGACACTCCCGACCCGTCTCCGGACGTGCGCCTGCGTCTCCCCGGCCTTCTCGCCACGCCGATCCTCCTCACGCAAGCCCTCGAAAACCCTTCCCATCACGACATTCTTGTTGAGATCCCCGCCGACTGGACTTGGCCGCCCGAACGACGCGGTTTATGGATCCACGCGCTCAAAGAATGGCGCAACCTCGAGGATGTCGTCCTTTTCCTTGAACTACCGCCGGCGGCCTCGAGCCTGGAGTCTGTTCTCCTCGCGGAGACGATGCCCTGCGTGTTGTGGCTCGCTGCCAGCGGGATGAACCGCCATGCCGACATCTCGTCCCTGCTGGAAACGGCCCACGAAGGTCACACACGCCTCATGGGCGCCGTCATCAATCGCATGCCCGCGCCCTTCCGCCGCCTCCCTGATCTCGCCCGATTCGGCTTTTAGCAATCCGCCGCAGTCTTCTCGGCGGGTAAGGGCTCGCGCATGGAAGGCGGCAGGAAAGGTTCGCGAAAAGCCTTGGTGAAGTCGTACCCGCCCTTGAAATCCTCGCGGGTGTCGGTGGCCGTTTTCTTCAGGATGCGATGGTCGATGAGGACGAAAACCAGCTCGCCGATGTCTTCGCATCGATGCACCCCCCACTCCGCCAGCACCATCTCGGCCATCGGTCCGAACTCCTGGAGCGCGAAGCATCGGAATCCATCGAGCAACTGCCGCCCCGTCACGTGCCGCTCATGGTCCCCCTTGTCTTTGGCCGACTGCTTCTGAGTGAAATCCAGTGCCTCCCGAAGGAACTCGTACGCATCCCCTTGATAACGGGGATCTTCTGCGACGATCCGTTCAACGATTTCCTCGAAGTTGAGTTTCTCCATGCGATGTCGATTCGCCAGCGGACGCCGCGAGACGCGGGTGAGCCGTCCGCCAGGCCTTCACCATCCACCCGGTCAGGAGCAGGAGGAGCAACGCTGCCAACACCTGCTGTTGCTGCCGGGTCAGTTGCAACACGCCGGAACTCTACGACAAACTATCCCCGTTGCGCAATGCCTTGTACGCCAACTTTCGGCAGCTTTCACAACCTTACCCGATTCGCACCGGTGAAGGCGGTCCCGACCCATCCGAACTCTAGCCCCAACCCAATCCTCGGCGCCGACGGAGCGGCGCCGTCCATCGCACGGTTCATGGTCCCAACACGTGTCCATTCCTTGGAAATCGTTGCTACCCATGGACCGAAGCCGCCCTGGAGGGTTCCGCTCCGTCGGAACCTGTCGAACTCCAGCCCCAACCCAATCGTGCGCGGAGGGCATTTCCCAATCCCGAAGGGATTGCGTCCCAAAGCCCATGGTTGCGAGGAACGAGCTACCCTGGGTGGGATCGCCGAATCACCCACAACCCCAACGGGGTTGCGTCGAGGTGGCATAACCCCGTTGGGGTTGATGCATTGAACGGCGTTGACCCAGGGTAGGTCCGCTTCGCGGTCCAACCCTGGGCTTCGGGACGGAATCCCGTTGGGATTCCAGACCGGAAAAAAGGCCAATCCCCACGCCCCGAAGAGGCAACCCATGGGCCGACATCCGTGGGTTGCCCTTTCAGGGCGAACGCACGGTGGTGGTCGCCGGTCCGAGGGCGTTTCCCTCGGCTGGGTTGGGTCGAGGCCGTCGGCCTCGATGGCGGGCGGGACGCCTGCCGTGAACGAGGGACAGTTCATGGAGCAGTCTCCGTGCTCCGAAGGTGACGGTTCGTCAGAAGCAATGCCGCCGCACCCCATACGAGGAGAATCATCGGGCCCGGCTCCGGAACCGCGCTGAACGCATCGATCTCGGCGCGATCACCCAACACGTCGATTTGGACGAACTGAATCGACTCCAGCAACGCGGGTGAACCGTCTTCGTTGCGGGCCCAGCCAATGTCAAATCCCGTGCCGCCCCCCGATCCGTCGTAGAGAGCCCGGATGTCGGCCAGGCCAAGTCCGTTGAAGTCGGACTCCTTAAGGCCAGGCGGTACGGCGCGGGAGAAATCGCCGGAACCCTCTGTGGGAAAGTAGCCGTCGATGATGGGGGCAAGGGTGGGATCGAGCGTGAAGAAGCTCGAGCCGTCGCCGCTGACACGGATTCGGGTGGGGCCGGAGGCGCTGCCGAAGAGGGAGCCGTCGGTGATGCCACCGCCCGTGTAATCGCCATTTGTGATGAGGAAGGCGGCGCTGCCGAAGATGAGGAAATCGAGGCCGTGGGGATTGTCGGCGAGATTGAGCACGGGGTACTCGAAGCGGATGGTGAGGGAGCCGCCCATTCCGATGGAGACGACCTGTCCTGACTGCCAGGGGGCGCTGAAGGGGTCGACGGGCCCGCCGAATTCGCCAGGGGTGAGGCGCGAGGGTTCACCCAATGTGGACCCGGGTTGATCATATGCGCCGGGAGCGCCTGTGCCGGGCACGTAGCCGAGGACGTCGGCAGCGTAATTGGCGGCGATGGAAGCCGGGGTGGAAAGGACGAGGGCGGAAACGATGGCAAAGGAAGCCAACGACGGAACGGAGACGGAACGGTTCATGGGTCTGCATCACGGAGACCGCGCCCCCAAGCGCGGACGGTTGACTGCGAGACCAGTGCGGAGACGGCGAGCCGGGGTGGCGAACGCGTGCCGCTCTTCGGGGAATGAAGGCATTCTTCGAAGCTGCCCGGCAGACGAGCCGGGACGACGGGCCTCATCCTTCTCTTGGGCGGAGAAGTGTTTCCAACGTCAAAACGTTGGAACGGACGAGCACGGACAGATCGGTCTCCTGACTCCGGGCTGCAAGCCTCGCCCCCGCCTTCCCAGCATCGCTGCCAGTGGCATTTTGGGGGTTTGTCACCCGATACAGTGGCGCTACCGTCCCCGATTCTCACGGGGTTCCCGAACATCTGCCTGTATCCAACTCTCTGGCCGGGAAAACTCCCGGCCCTTCAAAGAACGTGCGCTACCCCTACCGGCATTCGATCGCGTGGCGCAAGGGAATTTCCGTGCGGCTCACTTCGGCGCAGGACGCGCCCTTCGAGAATCAGAGGTCCAGAACCAGAAGGTTTTTGGCGAAAGGACGGGATTGCCTTCCCAGGTCCACCCATCCCCCCGAAGGGCGAAAAAACGGGCGAGGAGTACTCCTGGGAATCCATCATCCTCTTCCTCCGCGATCGGTTATCCGTATTGAAGGACGCGTCCTCACCTCGGCGGGGCGACGGGCAGCACGATGCGGAACGTCGTTCCAGCGCCGACGATGGACGTGACGGCGATGCCGGCTCCCATTTCCTTGGCGAATTCGTAGACCATGGACAATCCAAGGCCGGTGCCGCGCCGGCTGCTAAGGGCTTTCGTGGTGAAGAACGGCTCGAAGATGCGCGGGAGATTCTCGGCTGGGATTCCCACACCGTGGTCCTGGATGGCAACCGAGACATAGCGCTCGGCGGGGGCGGGCTGAAGCCAGCAGTCGTCGGGGGGGCGTGACAGCACGTCGATCTCGATCCGGACGAGCCCGCGCTGGTCCATGGCTTCGTCGGCGTTCTGGATGAGGTTGAGGAGGATCTGCTGGAGCATCTCGGGCTGGGCGACAGCGGTCGGCGGTGGGAGTGCGGGCGGGTCGAAGGCGATGCGGCCGGGAATTCTGTCCTCCATGAGGCGAAGGGTCCGTTGGACGGCTTCGGTGGGAAGGATCTGGCGGCGGGCGGGCGTGGCATCACGGCTGTAACCCAGCATGGCCTTGACCAGTCCCGCCCCCTGATCCACGGCCGTCTTGATTCGTTGAAGTCGCTGCCGGGCCTTGTCGGCGTCGGGGATTTGGGATTCGAGCAGTTGGGCGGATCCCTTGATGATCGAGAGGAGGTTGTTGAAGTCGTGGGCGACGCCGGCGGAGAGGGTGCCCAGGGCCCGCATTTTGTGACTGTGCAGGAGTTCGATGTTGGCTCGTTCCAGCGCGGCGGAGCGCTCGGCGACCTGGCGTTCGACCTCGGCGTAACTCTGTTTGAGGCGCCAGTATCCATGGATGGCCTGGGCACCCAGGGCGATGAGAAGCAGCGTCAGGGCCAGCGAGGCGAGGACGAGCCGCGGGTCCTTGAACCACGGAAGGATCACCGTGAACTCATGGACCGCCGTCGGCCCATTGTGGTTGCCGCTGGGATCCATGGCGCGTGCCTCAAAACGGTGGGTGCCCGCAGGGAGGTTGGTGAACTGGTCACTGCTCGCGAACCGCCACGTGGACCATGCGCCGTTGTCGAGTCGCCAGGAATAGAGCAACCGGCCCGCGGGAGTGAACCGCCATTGGTCGTGTCCCCCGATGACGAACCGGGCCCGATTCTCACCGGCGCCGGTGGGGACATCGATATCGGTGATCTCGGCGCGGGGCGGGGCGGTGTCGGCGTTTGCGTCGAAGACGAAGAGACCGCGGGCGGTGCCCGCCCACAGTTGCCCCCCGCCATCCGCAAAGGCGGAGAACACCGCTCCGGAAGGGAGTCCCTCCTCTTCGCCGAGGGTGAACCAGGAGCGTTCCTTGAATCTATGCAGGCCGCTGCCGGAGGCGATCCAGACGGCCCCGTCGCGCGTCCGATGAAGGGTGTGGACGCGTTCGAGGCCCCGGCGGAGAACCCGCCACGTCTGGCCATCGTATTCGCGGAGGGCGTCCGCCCCGCCGATGAGGATCTTGCCGTCCGGAAGTTCCAGACCGACCAGGGGCGCGTCGAAGGCTGGCCGTTCCGCCCCGGATGGGAGGGCATCCCCACTCATCCACTGTCCTCCGCGGCGGACCGCCAGCCCCGAGGATCCTCCGACCCAGAGTTCGCCACTCCGGGTTGGGAGCACGAGCGTGAGTTCACCCAGGGTGGCGTGGTCGGTGGGGAGTTGGGCGAACGGGACGGCCGAGGTGCCGTCGAAGGCGATCAATTCGTCAGCACGGACGTCCCGTCGCTGGAGAACGAGGCGCCCATCGGGAAGCAATCCCACCGGTAACGATGCGGCGACGCCGGCGGGGAGTGCGGACGGCTCTCCGTCGGTGTCGAACACATGGCTGATCTCCGAGGGTCGGGCGATGACGGAGCCGTCGGGCAGGGGGAAAAGGATCTCCCGCTGCTTGGAGGCTTCCTCCCCGGGACTTCCCGGAAAGGGGACGGCTCGCCAGAGGGAGCCCTCGAGCCGCAGGATGGAATTGGGGGTGGCTGCGATGAGTCGGCCGCGCCAGTCGCTGGTGATGCTGAGGACGGCGCCCGCGTCGCGGGCGATTCCCAGCGCAGGTCGCCAGGGGAGCGGTGCGATGCGGAAGAGCCCCTCGGATGTGGCGAGCCACGCGGTTCCGGGCGATTCGATGGCGACATCCGCGACACGCCCCACCTGGAGGATGGTCACCGGCCGCAAGCCGTCGGGGCCCTGTTCGAAACGAAAGACCGTTCCCGAAGTGTGAGCCCAAAGCTCGCCATCGGCGTCGGACCAGGCCTGACGGAGATTCTGCCCCTGGACACCCCACCGTTCCCACTGGCCCATGGAAAGCCGAAGGATGACACGCCCGCGCGATCCACGGTCCTCGGACACCGTGACCACGTCGCCAAATCGATCTTCGAATGGGCGTTGGAGTTCTGCGGCGTTGAGGGTGTCCGGAACGATGAATTCCTCGAAGGGTGTGTCGGGTCGGAGTTGCCGCATCGGGGCGGGGATGCGGAGCAATCCGCGGCTGCCGGAGATCCAGGCCCCGTCGTCCCGGGACGGAGTGATCTCATTGAAACGCCCGACGTCGGTCGACGCCGCGAGACGAAGCACGAGCGTGGCCCTTTCGGTGGCGTCGTATTCGAGCAACCGATCGGGCAGGAGTATCAGGACGCGGTTGCGATCGAGCGGAAAGAGGGGGATGGGGCGGATCGATCGCAGTGGATTGGCGCGAAATTCGGCGGAGATCTCGGCGACGGGATGGATGTTCCAGCCGGCGCCGGTGTTTTCGAGCAGACCGTCGGGACTGACACACCACAGTTGTTCGCTGCGGCTCTCATGGACGCGGCTTGGGGCGCCGACGGAGTTGGAGACCGTCGTGACATGGAAGCCATCGAGGCGGGCGATGGGAAGCGAGACGGCGTGGGTGGACAGAACGCGTCCGCGCGGGGAGATCGTGACGCCAAGGGTGGCGGACTGAGGCAGGTCATCGACGCTGCGCCAGGCGACGATCCTATGTTGGTTTTGGGCCGTGGCAGAAACGATGCAGGCGGCGAGGCATGCGACGACCCAGGCCCACGCGGGAATTCCGTTGGCGGCGGCGAGGCGGATTCGGATTCTGAGCGCGTCGTGGGGGAGCACCTCTTGCGGACGGTAGCAGCCGGGCCGGGCGGGGTCATCCCGCGAATCGGCAGTTCCTGTAGAGCAACGCTTTTTCAAGAATCGGAAACGTATTGGGACTATGAACCGTGCGATGGAGGGCGCCGCTCCGTCGGGGCCGGGGATTGGGTTGGGGCTAGAGTTCAACAGGTTCCGACGGAGCGGAACCCTCCAGGGCGGCTTCGGTTCATGGGGAGGCTCGGACGAGGTTGTAGCGCAGGTTGCCCAACCTGCTGTGTCGCAGGCAGCCCTGCCTGCGGGTCCGGTTGCGGTAGAGGTTGCACTTGCCGGTTGGGCAACCGGCGGCACAGCAGACCGGGCAGTCTGCGCTACGGCGCGGAGGTCAAGCCGGACGCCTTGGTACCGGTTCATGGGTAGTCCCCTCCAAATTTTGACGCGCATTGGGACCACGACCTGTACGTCCCATCCGTTTCCGACCACGCCCCGAAGGGGCCTGCAGATTGGCCATTTTTCCGGGCTGGAATCCCAACGGGATTCCGTCCCGAAGCCCAGGGTTGGACCGCGAAGCG
>JBBQIU010000091.1:0-8342 GCA_038325245.1 Verrucomicrobiota bacterium | reverse complement strand
AATTGGGCCGGTTGAAGACAGGAACCCCGCCTCGGTTGCTGAAACGTTCCATCGATTTCTCGCGGACGGAGGTGCAGTCGGGCGACGACCCGCCGCCATTCTTCAGTTTCTGGCATGACACAATGTTCCACGTGGAACAATCGACTCCCGACTCCCGACGACTCCCGGGACTGCCCGCCCTCCCTCACGACGCGTACTTCCCGACATCCCGCTTCCCAGGCATCCCGGAGCCCGTCTGCGATAACGCGCCGCCCCAGGCGGAACGGCCATGCTCCCTGCCCTCTCCCCTCCCCGGCTCCGTGCTGGCCCAGATCGGACGTCAACTGCCCTGCTACATCACTTACACGACCGAGCGCACCGCCGAACTCGTGCGCGCCAACCTCCACCAATCCCCCATGTACTCGGGCGTGATTGAGGGGGTTGGGCCCCGGTACTGTCCATCGATCGAGGACAAGATCGTTCGATTCGCCGAAAAAGAGCGCCATCAAATCTTCCTCGAGCCGGAGGGCTTCGCCACAGACGAGATCTACGTCAACGGATTCTCCACAAGCCTTCCCTACTCGGTCCAAGTCGCCCTCGTGCGCACGATCATCGGGTGCGAGAACGCCGAGATCCTAAGGCCCGCCTATGCGGTCGAGTACGACTTTGCTCCACCCACCCAACTTCACCCAAACCTTGAAACCCACGTCTGCCGCAACCTGTTTCTGGCCGGACAGATCAACGGCACTTCGGGCTATGAAGAGGCCGCCGCTCAGGGACTAATGGCCGGAATCAATGCCGCACTCCGAATCCGGAATGCGCCCCCTTTCGTGCTCCGACGCGATCAGGCGTACATCGGCGTGTTGATCGACGACCTTGTGACCAAAGGCACGCTGGAGCCGTACCGGATGTTCACCAGCCGGGCCGAGTACCGCCTCTTGCTCCGACAGGACAACGCGGACCTCCGGCTTTGTCCCTCGGCTCAGGACCTCGGACTGCTCCCGCCGGCCTGCCATGCGCGCCTCGAGGCCAAACGGACAGCGATCGACGCCGAACTGCTGCGCCTCCAAACGACCCGAGACGGTCCCCAGACACTGGCGCACTGCCTTCGGCGGCCCGAGGTGACCTATGCCGCCCTTCCAGGTGCTCGCACGGATCTGTCATCGGAGGTCACCCAGCAGGTGGAGATTCAGATCAAGTACGAGGGCTACATCCGTCGGGAGGAGGCCGAAGTCGCGCGGTTTCGTACGCTCGAGGAAAAGATCATCCCCTCGGGATTCGACTACACTTCCGTTCAGAGTCTTCGGATCGAGGCCAGGCAGAAGCTCGGACGAATCCGACCCTCGACCGTGGGACAGGCGGGACGCATCTCCGGCGTGACCCCCAGCGATATCGGCATTCTTTTGGTCTGGCTCCGCCGATCCGGGAAATAGCCGCAGGGCAGGGGAACCATCGAGGCCCGAATGTTCCACGTGGAACAATTTCGCGGTGAGCAGTCAGCGCCCTTCCACCATCCCCACGTTCGTCAAGAACTTGGAGGCGGTTTCCCTCCATGAACGATGTTCGCAACCCACTATTAAACCACGACACGTTAGAACGGGGTTCAGGGCCCAATGCGCGATTGGCGAACCGTGGCGCCTACCCATAAACCGTGGTCGCCCTGGAGGGTTCCGCTCCGTCGGAACCTGTTGAACTCTAGCCCCCAACCCAATCCTCGGCGCCGACGGAGCGCCGCCCTCCATCGCACGGTTCATGGTCCCAATGCGTGTCCGATTCTTGGAAAACGTTCCGCGTTTCGTGCTCCCAATGCCGGTCTCAAGACCATGTTCCCTGACCATGCGGAGCCTCCCCATCCTCACTCGGCCTTCGGCCTCGACGGGGACTTCATCCGCCGGAACTGCCGGCTCTGGATGGCCAATCCGACGACCAGCAACCCGATGAACAACAGGGCGGGCCAGGGATCCGTCAGTGGGACATTCTTCGAGATCACCGCGGCCCCCAACAACGAAGAGAGGGCGATCAGCGCCCAATCGAAAAGCACCGCCAGCAGGATGGCACCCAGGATGCCCCCGACAATCACCGGGACCCAGATCGGCATGGCAAACTGAAGCGCCGTGGCCAGGGCATGCCCAAGATAGGCGCCCGCCAGGAATCCCCCGATGCCCACGGCAACTTTCTGGGCCATGAGCGCCACCAAGGCCCCCAACGCACCCAACCCGATCACCACCACCAGCATCACCCAATCTGACTGGCCGCCAAGAAGCTCCACCGAAAGCAAGACCCCGACCGCAAATCCCGTCCCTGCGACGAAAACCCAGAACATCCGCCGACCGAGCAGGAGCAAAAGAATTCCCACACCGATTGCCATGACAGACATGCGACGATGCTGCCTCCCTGCTCCCCGGACTCAAGGACGGAGGTGCCAGCAAAAGCAAAGAGGGACCGGATCACTCCGGTCCCTCCTTCGAATCAAACTTCGGACAAGGCGCCCCCGTTCAACGCGGGATCAGGGCACCTCGAACTCGTGACTACGGCTTCGTCGCACGGAGGAACGTATTTGCCGTACCGATCGGAACCGTGAGCGGCGTCGTGGCACCGGCCTGCGTGGTCCATGGGCCACTGACCGATGTCGCCGTCTGAAGCACCCATCCGGCCGGCAGCGCCGCCGGAATGGAGGTGACCGTCGCATTGGCGCCCGAGCGGGTGACCATGATACGAACATCGACCACGGGTGCGTCGTTGAAGTCCCAGTGGGCGATCAATCCGGGATTGCCGGTGATGGCTCCGGGAGCCGTACCGTTGAACAGGGCGGTGACCTGGGCGGCCGTCAGACCCGTGGAGTACACAGCGAAGTCATCCATCGTGCCCGCCATGCGATTGTCATTGATACCCGAGCCACCACCAATGATCAGGTTGGTGAAGTCGGTCGGCAACGGATCGCCACCACCGGAGTGGAACAATTGGCCATCGATGTAGATTTCCTTCACAGCGCCGTTCTTGACGAACGCGAAGTGATGCCAGTCATTCCACCACGTCGGCTCGCCCGTGTACCCGGGGAAGTCAGCGATGTTCAGATTAATGCGCTGCGTGTCCGTCGCACAGCACCCGGCCGAATCGAAGTAGATCGTCGAGTCGCTCCAAGGCACGTGCGCCTGGAAGCCACGCGTCGCACTGGAACTCGAGGGCGAGTTGAACCAGAACGCCGAACCCGCACGCACGGTTGCCTTCTGCCAGAATGCCACGGAGAGTCTGTCCGTCGCTGCAGGCGCATTCACAAACGACGCGTCGATCACGTTGATCGAGCCCCCGCCGTTCGGGAAATCCATCCCGAAGTCACCCACAGCGCCCGATCGCCCACCACGATTCGCCGTCTGAGCGGCCGTGCCGAAGATCAGGCCCGGATGGCCCGCCACCTTGTCGACCACGGGTCCCTTGTAGCTTGCAACCTCGTACGACCATTCAACGGTCGTCGGCTGGCCGACCGGGTTTGGATAGGTCAGCGCAATCGTGTGGGTGGACATGCTGGGCAGGAGCCCGCTCGGTTGGTAGGTCACCGTCGCCTGGGCGCCATTCTTGACAAAGGTCGGCGTGACCGCGACGCCATCGAACTTCACGCTCACGGTCTGTGCCGTCCACGGAGTCTTCCCGTCGATGTGAACGATTCTCACCGCCGCATTGGGCGCAACGTTCCTCGCATTCGGGGCGGGGGAGCGCGCCTGGTAGACGCCCTCCGCCGGAACGGGAACGTCGGTGGCCGCCGAGAGAAACGCCGTTGGAATGGGAAGTAGCGAGGCCGCCGGGGTGGCGTCGCCTTCACGCCTCCAGGCAACCTGGCCGTAATCTCCACCACCACCTTCCTTGTAGACAAGGCGCGCGTAATAGCTGCGGCCTGCCACGAGCGTTCTCGGCTCCGAAGTCATTTGGCTGTCCGGTTCCAAGAAGGCATTACAGCATCCCGGCTGCTCGGCGATCATCTCAAGGTTCGCCTCCGTCGCATCCGTACTGAGGAAGAACTGGGAAGCATCATCCGACCGGATAAAGAACCGGTAATCTCCGGCCACAGTGGGCGTGACCAGCCCTTCCAAGACTGCTCCGTAATTGTCCAGACCGTCGGTGGGGAAGACTTCCCGGCTATTAAACGAGTAAATCGCCGCAACTCCGGTCGGTGACGCGGGGTAACGGTCGTCGCTATAAAGGGCGTCGACGGGCGTCGTGGTAATCCCAGTCCAGTAGGACAGCTTGAGAATGCCCGCGCGGGCCAGAATGTAAGTGTAGAAGGTCGCCGTCGTGGGCGCCGCGACTTCGTTCTTCGACATATCCCGGACTCCTGTGACCGTTACGGTGTAGGCCGTGGCTCCGGGAGTCTGAGCTGCGGTGGTCAGGGTCACGACCCTCTTTGAATAGGTCGCCGCGGTGACCGCCACGCTCGGGCTGATCGTGTAGTTCGCCACAGCCGTCGCGGTCGCGGGATCCACTTCCTCCGAGAACGTGATCGTCACCGTGTTAAACGTGGATGAACCCGCGATCGACATGATCGTCGGCTTGGTCACATCGCTCGGATCCGTTCCGGCGATGTACTCCTGCACGTTCGTGGCGCCGTCCCCATCGAAGTCAAGGGGCCCATCGCTCGGGTCATTCGGATTGAAACCATACCGGATTTCCCAATCGTCCGGCATGCCGTCCTTGTCGGTATCCGCGATGACCGCGCCAAGCAGATCACCGAGAGGTTTCGTAGCCAGTACCGCGATTTCGTCGTCCGCGAGAACCCGGTTCCAGATCGCGATATCATCAAGGTCGCCCTCGAATTCACGGCCGGCTGCTCCGGGATTGGCCCCGATTTGCGTTCGGAGGCCGTTCGCCACGAGAAGCGCCGCGCCATCAATCACCGTGTCCCGGACGCCGTCGATGTAGACGGCCGTGCCGAAATCCGTCCCTGCAGCGTCGCTGATCGCCACGAAGTGATGCCATGCGCCGTCGTTGACGTCCCGGCCGGTGGGCGTGTCCGTCAAACCACCGGCATAGGCGATGCCGCCTTCCCCGCCGCGGCGCGCCACGCGCCAGTTGCTGCCTTCACCCTTGGCGATGAGCCCCTGCCAGCTCGTGTCGAACGCGGCGACCTTGAACCAGCCGGCGATCGAGACGCTTCCACCCGCGAACGCGAGATCGTCGGGCTCGCCCCCCGTGACTTCCACGAATTGATCCTCGCCATTCAGCTTGATGGCCCTGCCGAAGCCAGATTTGCCGTCGACAAACGCGATCGGTTCGGTGCCGGTGGCCGTTCCGTCGAACGGGCCAACGACGTCCTCGAAATTGTTGCCGTCGAAGTTCCAGTAGGCCATCAGGCCCCGCTTGATCGGGGCTTCAAAGAACTCTATCTCATTGAGCTGGTGCAGCGTGCCCGGGGTCTCCCACGCGATATAACGAATGAAGGTATAGGCCGGGGCCGCCGAAGGAAGGGTGAATTGCACCACCTGATCCCGCGCGGTCCAGGGCGTCGGAGTGCCCGTAAACCGGTAGATGGTCGTGTAGGTCGTTCCGTCATTGGAACCTTGGATTGCCCAATCGGTGGGATCCCGGTCGGGCGTGTCGTTGCCCGAGGTGACGGTAAAATGAGTCAGACTGACTGGCCTTCGAAACTCCACCGCGACCCACACCGGGGCATCCACCGTAGGATCGTCACAGCACCACTTGTTGGCGCCGCCACCGACCTTGTTGTCGAAGATATTGAAAGCGCTTTCCGCGCCTTCGAAATCGGCTTCGTGGCTCGCGGTGATATCCTTCCAATTCCAAGAAGGATCCAGCGCCATTCCGGCCTCGTCCAAGCCGTCATTTTCAGGATCCGTAATATCGCCCCCAACCAAACTGGCGGTGCCTTCTCCGAGGATGGTCACCGTGACGTTGGGGGTGGTTTGGGCCTGGGCGGTCAATCCCGCCACCGATAGTAGCGAGGCCAGACCTACCAGCCATCGCTTTTTTAAGTTGTTGCGCAGCACACTCATGATTTTCTCCGGGCGTTTTCTAATCTGCCGACCGTCCCACCGGCAAGCCGAAGGCCCGCTCTTGGCGGGCATACGACTGCGATTACAGCACTTCTCGGTGCGAAACTCGCGGCGGGAACGGTCGGCAACGTGGCGGAAAGCCGTTCGCATCGTCAATGTCAAACTTGCTAATCCCGGCGAGCTTTGTGATCAAATGGCGGCCTGGCGGCTTGACCCCCGGCGACCTATTTCTATCCTCCCGCCTCAACCCACGCGGCGCACGATCAGCAAACGACATGGCATTCGAGTTCGCTCGTCGGGATCCTCCCGACCGCGACGATTCGGGTTTCGGGGACCCTCCCGGGTCTGGGCTGTAACTCTGGCTGTTTCGGGTCTGCTCCTCCCCGACGCCTGCCATGCCTGGGGCCGCCAGCCCCGCCTAAGCGTCGAGCCGAACTCGAGCATTCCATTGCTCCAGAATGACTTGGATTCGGACGGACGGACGAACTTCGGGCGCACCAACGCCCCGGATGCAGGCGCCTCCCACCTTCAATCCGAGGCAGCCGCCCTGAAACAGGAGGCCCTGACCGTGGCGGAGCAGGTGGCCACCGCCTACCCGGATGATGCGTTAGGCGCCGCACTTCTCGGATCCGCGTATTACAATACCGGACGTTCCAGCGAGGCGATTCGGCACCTCCAGCGATGCCTCGCCTCGAATCCCGCCCAGGTGGACGCCTATGAAATCCTTGCGCGCGTGGCCTACGAAAGGGGGGAACCGGACGAATCCGCACGCCTCTGCCAACTTGCGCTGAAATACGGCCCTCCGAACCCGGAGATCCTGAACCGCCTGGGGCGCTCCCTGCTCGATCTCGGTCAGACGGAGGCGGCAATTCGCTTTCTCGAACAGGCAACCCGCCTTCCGCGACCGAACGCCGAAAGCCACTACCTGCTGGGCCAGGCTCACCTGCAATCCGGCAATCTGGCGGTGGCGAAGGAGAGCTTTCTCGAAGCGATCACGCTCGTCCCGGATCACACCCAGGCGTTTTTCGGGCTTTACACCGCGTGCCAGCGCCTCGGCCAATCCACCGACGCCGACCGGTACCGAACTCAGTTCCAGAAACTGGAAGCGATCGACCGCCGGGCCCTGAGTGATCGAAGCGCCCAGGAAGACACACTCACCGGCCTGCCCCTCGTCCGCAGGACTGTCGCCCGCACCCTTTTCGGCGCGGCCCAGATCCACCGCGTTCACCATCAAACCGAAAAGGCATACCCACTCTATTACCGGGCTGCGGTCCTCGACCCCGACGCGCCCCTTTACCGGGCCTCCCTCGAGGCTCACTTCATCCAGGCCAAGGCGGTCGCCGACGGAGTCCGTACGTTCGAGAAGCTCGCGGAGGCTCAACCCGGAAGCCACCTGAATTTCCTGTACTTGGGACGATTAAACGTGCGCCTTCAACAGATCGATGCCGCCGAGCGAGCCTTCCTGAAGGTTCAGGAACTCGCGCCTGCATGGCCGGAGGGCTACCGCGCCCTGGCAGAACTTTACTTGCGTGCGTCCCGCAAACCGCACGAGGCACTCGCCCTCGCCCGCAAAGCCGTCGACCTGGCGCCCACAGCCCCGCACTACCACCTCCTCGCCGCGATATGCGCGGAGAACAACGACCGTGCCAGCGCGGTGGACGCCATGAGGCGGGCCGTGGCCCTGGAACCAGGCCAGGCCAAGTACCGCGAATTCCTCGAGAAACTCCAGGAGACGCCCTCGCGATGAACCGCCGGTTTGGAGGCCTCCCGACTTCCATCGAGGCCGAAGGCTCTCCCATGAACCGTGGAATCGATTCGTTGATTTCCAAGGACTTGCGACTTCTCGATTCATGTTCCCAATACGTGTCCAAATTTCGCAAAACGTTCCTCTCCATGAACTGGCCCCGAGTCATTGCAAAGGGCCTGCCGGGAACCCCTCACCCTAACCCTCTCCCAAAGGGAGAGGGTCTCGAGTTTGGCCATTCTTCCGGTCTGGAATCCCAACGGGATTCCGTCCCGAAGCCCAGGGTTGGACCGCGAAGCGGGCCTACCCTGGGTAAAGCGAAGTTAAATGCCACCAACCCCAACGGGGTGGCGCCACCTCGACGCAACCCCGTTGGGGTTGTGGGTGTTTCGGCGATCCCCCTCAGGGTAGCTCGTTCCTCGCAGCCCTGGGCTTTGGGACGCAATCCCTTCGGGATTGGGAAATACCCTGCACGCACGTTGTGTATAGCGATCAGGGCTTCGCCTTGGGCTGTCTCATGCCGCCCCGCCTGGGGATGGCCGGCCAGACATGGCCAAACTCCAGACCCTCTCCCAAAGGGAGAGGGAATGGCGTGCGGCGCGAGAGAAATGCTTGGAACA
>JBBQIU010000090.1:0-8419 GCA_038325245.1 Verrucomicrobiota bacterium | reverse complement strand
CTCGCCGAGGGGGAGGAACTCCCGGAGCTCGGGCTTTTGGGTCATGACGTTGATGAAGTTGGTGAAGAGGACGTCGACTCCAGCGACTTCGCCGCTGAGGAAAAGGTCCTGGACGAACCTCGAAATCGCGCGGGCCTCTTTGAACATGGGTGCGTCCTTGTAGCTGAACTCGGCAGCGAGGTTGCGGCGGAGGCGGGCGATGAACTGGGAGGCCTTGCGGCCGGCGGTCACGTAGACGGTCGTGGTGGCGTCGGTGCGGGCGGCTTCGCGGAGGAGATTGGAATTCAGGGAACCGCAGAGGCCCTTGTCGGTGCTGATGACGACGAGCGCGCGCTTGGTTGCCTCGCGCTTCTCCATGAGGGGGTGGGTGAAGTCGCCCGCGTGGTGGGTGACGGAGGCGAGCACCTCATTCATGAGGTCGGCATACGGACGGCCGGAGAGGGCGGCCAGTTGCGCCTTGCGCATTTTCGCCGAGGCCACCATCTGCATGGCCTTGGTGATTTGCGCCGTGTTCTTGACCGACTTGATGCGTCGGCGGATGTCGCGTGTGCTGGGCATGCGACAAGCCTTATCGGTAGGTCTGCTTGAACTCGGCCACCGCCGCCTTGAGTTCGACGGTGGTGGGATCGGTGAGGGACTTCTCCTTCAGGATCGTGGCGAGAAGCTTCTCCTTCCGGGTCTTCAGGAAGTCGGTGAGCTTCGCTTGGAAATCTTTCACCTTCTCGACCGGGACGTCGTCGAAGAAGGCGTTCTGAATGGCCCACATGATGGAGGCCTGGATCTCGACCGGGATGGGGTTGTACTGAGGCTGTTTGAAGAGTTCGACGATGCGCTTGCCGCGTTCGAGCTTGGCCTGGGTGGCGGCGTCGAGGTCGGAGCCGAACTGGGCGAAGGCGGCGAGTTCGCGGAACTGGGCGAGGTCGCCCTTGATCCGGCCGGCGACCTGTTTCATGGCCTTGATTTGTGCGGCCGAGCCGACGCGGGAGACGGAAAGACCGACCGAGATGGCGGGGCGGACGCCCTGGTAGAACAGGTCGGTTTCCAGGTAGATCTGGCCGTCTGTGATGGAGATGACGTTGGTGGGAATGTAGGCGGAGACGTCTCCGGCCTGGGTTTCGATGATCGGGAGGGCGGTGAGGGAACCGTTGCCGTTGACCTCGTTAAGGCGGGCGGAGCGTTCCAACAGGCGGCTGTGGAGGTAGAAGACATCGCCGGGATACGCTTCGCGGCCGGAGGGGCGCTTGAGGATGAGCGAGACCTGGCGGTAGGCGACGGCGTGCTTCGACAAGTCGTCGAAGATGATCAGGGCGTCCATGCCGTTGTCCATGAACCACTCACCGATCGCGCAGCCCGCGAAGGGGGCGAGGTACTGTTCGGTGGCGGAATTGGAGGCCGAGGCAACGACGACGATGGTGTAGGGCAGGGCACCGCTTTCCTCGAGCACGCGAACGATGTTGGCGACGTTGGACTGTTTCTGGCCGATCGAGACGTAGATGGAGTAGACGGGGCGGAAGGCCTTGTCCTTCTCCTTGGCGTCGTCCTCCGCTTTGTTGAGGCGCGCGTTGGCGATGATCGTGTCGATGGCGATGGTGGTCTTGCCGGTGGAACGGTCCCCGATGATCAACTCGCGCTGGCCACGACCGATCGGGATCATCGCATCGACGGCCATGATGCCGGTCTGGATGGGTTGGGTGACGGATTTCCGTTTGATGATGCCGGGAGCGATTTTCTCGACCGGGTAGAAGGCGGTTTCCTGGATGGGGCCCTTGCCGTCGATGGGTTGCGCGAGGGCGCTGACGACACGGCCGAGAAGACCCTTGCCGACGGGTACCTGGAGGAGGCGACCGGTGGTGCTGACCTCCTGGCCCTCACTGATGTGGGTGTAGTCGCCAAGGATGATGGCGCCGACCTCGGTCTCCTCGAGGTTTTGGACGATCCCCGTAATGCCATCTCCGAAGTCGAGCATTTCGCTCATCATGGCGTCGGTGAGGCCTTCGACCTTGGCAACGCCGTCGCTGATTTCGCGGACGATGCCGATGTTTTGACGGGTGACGCCGGACTTGACCTGGGCGATCTGGGCTTCGATGTCCTGCAGCAGGGTGCTCATGTCGGTGACGAGACTGGGAAAGGGGCTGAATTCGCTGGGAAAGGGTGGTTGGTGGAAAGGGGTGCGGACGGGTTCCTACATGGACTCCTTGAGGGCCTCGAGGCGGGCCTTGACGCTGCCGTCGTAAACGTCGCTGCCGACGCGGATCTTGAGGCCGCCGACCAACTCGGGGTTGATCCAGTAGGTGATATCGAGTCCGCGACCGTAACGACGGGTAAGGGACGCCTCAATGCCGGCGATCAGCTCGGGAGACGAGAAGACGGCGTTCTCGACGCGGGCCCGGCGACTGTCGAGGTGGAGTTTCAGGAGTCGTTGGAAGTGGGTGAGCGTGGCGAGGTAGCCGCGGGGTTTGCCTCCGACGACCAGTCGGACGACCTCACGAGCGCGACTTTCGTCGAGTTGGCCATCGACCATGCACGCGCGAAACAGGGACTTTCCATCGCGTCGGGATTGTTTGGAAATCTTCATGGCTTCATGGCCTCATGGCGCGCGATCAGGCGGAGTCGGCGGTGTGGCGAGGGCGGGCGGATCAGGCCGCGAGCTGCTTGTTGGTTTCGTCGGCGAGCCGGCTTTGGTCTTCGACGGTGAGGATCTTGCCGGTGACGCGGCCGGCGATTTCGACGGCGAGGCGGCCCATTTCGCGGCGGAGATCCTGCTTCATGCGTTCGTAGTCGGCCTGGGCGGCTTCGCGGGCCTTGGCGATGATCTGCTCGGCGGCGGCGATGGCCTTTTGGGTTTCCTGTTCCTGGACGCGGGCGGCGGCGGCGCGGGCCTCCTCGATGAGCTTGAGGGCGTCGGCATTGGCCTTTTGCATGGTCTCCCTGCGGGAGGCCTCGGCCTCGGCGAGTTGCTGTTTGATCTTCTCGGCGTTGGCGAGGCCTTCAGCGATGCGCTGTTTGCGTTCCTCGAGGACGGTGAGGATGGGCTTGTAGGCGAAGCGATGGAGGAGGAAGGCGACGATTGAAAAGCTGATGACCTGGGAGATGAACAACTGCCAGGTGACGCCGAACGTTGCGGCGGTGTCGCTGATCAGTCCGCCGCCGCCGGTGGCGGCCGCTGCGAAGAGGAAGTTGGAATCCATAGCCATGGCCTACTGAGGGGTAAAAGGGAGATGCGGGGCGTGCCCCGCATCGGAGACGATCCGTTACTTGCCTGCCAGGAAGATCGCGAAGAACACGATACCTTCCGCGAATGCCGTGCTCAGGATTGCCTGCACGAGGATTTTGGTGGCGGCGCCGGGGTTGCGGCCGACCGCTTCCGACGCCTTCATGCCGATGATACCGACACCGATCGCCGCGCCGAGGCAGGCCGCCGCGACGTGGATGTTACCGGTCATTTCGGCCAGGATTGGGGTCAACATAGTCTGATTTTCCTTTTCTGTTGCAGCAGCGGCCCCCGCAGTCCCGCCACGGTCAGTCCGCCGCAATCGGTTCCTTCAGTGCCTGGCGCCGTCCGCGGCGGTGGCGTGTCCATGGGAGTGGCCATGTTCCTCGTCATGCTGACAGATCAGCAGAGTGAACACGGACGTGAGGAGCATGAACACGAGGGCCTGAACCAGGCCGACCAGAAGCTCCATGAAGTAAAAGGGTATGGCGAGCAGCCAACCGAACGCGGGGCTGAGCAGGGCCATGGTTTCCAGCATGTTCTCACCAGCAAAAACATTGCCGTAGAGACGGAAACTGAGGGAGACCGGCCGGAAAAGGATCGAGACGACCTCGAGGATACCGACGAGGAGGAAGACGCCGATCATCAGGATCTTGAGAAGGCCGACCGTATCTCCCTTGGGTCCGAAGATGTGGAGAAAGAAGCCACCGGGGCCATTGGCTTGGAGAGCCCAGACGATCCAGCAGGCGAAGAAGACCATGGACATCGCCAGGGTCATGTTCAGGTCTGCGTTGGCACCGCGGAAGAGTGGTTCGCTGAGGTGGGTGAGGCTCCCCTGGGCGTCGGGATGACCCCAACCGATGGATCCGACGCCCGGGATAAGTCCGAACCAGTTGCAGGCCAGAATGAAGATGAAAAGGGTCGCGAAAAACCAGAACGTCTTTTTGACGAGGTCGGCGCCGATGATGCCTTCGAGGAAGTCGTGGAGGCTTTCAACGAGCCATTCCCAGAAGTTCTGGGCGCCTTCGGGGATCGCGCGGATGTTACGGGTCGCGAACTGGGCGAAGACGATCAACACGACGGCCACGACCCAGGTGAGGATCATGGAATTGGAGATGGCGAACGGGCCGATGACCAGAACATGCGGAGCGGCGGGGGGGAGGCTGACGTGGCCCTCGGCCGCGGCCTGGGCGAGCCAGGGGAACCCGAAGAGGCAGCAGAACAGAGCGACGGTTCGCAGCGCGCGCATGGATCGGGGTGGGTCAGGATGGATCGGGATCGTGGTTGTACCGTTGACTTGGGGGAAAAGGCACCTCGGGCGACGCAAAGAAAGCGACGTCCGAAAGCATAAACTCCCACAACGGGGCGCGAACGTTGCCGCGTTGTGAAATGTTTCACAAGGGTTTTTTCCGGCTGGCCGGGAGGGAAGATACGCCATGATTCGCCCCATTCTTCTGGTCAGCAATTGGTTAACGAATTCGCCTCGAATGCCACCTCCCATGGCGGATCACTTCGCGCCAGCCCGGGCGAAGTGATGCCTCCAATCCCTTGGAAGTTGCCCCCCACATAAAGCACACGCCCATCGGTAGCCAATGCCCGACAACGCGGGCCGGTTCTGCAATACCGATGCCCACGGTCGGAGCCATGGGGTCAAGTCACGACATACGACAAATGGGAGTTTCACGCTGGGAAGACGACGAGGGCAGTGGGATTGGTTCTAGAGTAGGGACTCATCGGCTTCGGCGGACTAACTCGAGCGTAGAGGGTCTAGTTTGATGCAGACAGGCTCTCAGGCCAATCCGGGGAAGCCGCCGTTGACAACACCGGACGGCGCCCTCGAAATGAGCCGGGAGGGGCAGGCCAAGCCGACCGAGAACATTCACGATGGGAACGATCCGGCTACTACTTGCGCTCAGCGTGGTTATCCATCACATGGCGCCTGTGCCCATGGTGTTGGTTGGGGGTGCACCGGCCGTGCGCCTTTTCTACACCATCTCCGGTTTCTTCATGGCGCTGATCCTGAACGAGAAATATACGGGAGTCGGGTCCACCTCCCTCTTCTATTCCAACCGCGTGCTGAGGCTTTTCCCGGCCTACTACGCTGCACTGCTTTTTCCGATCATTTGTTCTATCGCGATCTCGGCAGCTCGAGGGACGCCTTACTTTCACATGCAGCTGCTGGTCTTGGCTCGAGCATGGCCCGACCTCAGCACAATCGCCGGCGCTCTGTTGATCCTATCCCACATTTCGCTGCTGGGGCAGGATCTGTTTTGGATAGTCGAGTGGTATATACCGGGAAGCCAATTTGTGGTGCTGCCAGCCGACTCAGGCGCATCTTTCATCCCGGGTTACTATTTCCTGGTCAATCCGCCCGCCTGGACCATCTCGATGGAGCTATGGTTTTATCTCGTCGCACCTTGGATTGTCAGATCGTCGTGGCGCGTGCAGGGACTCCTCGCCGCGACCGGCTTCAGCCTCATCTTTGGCCTGCCCTTGCTGGGTGCGACGAGCGGCTTTTGGCAGCGGCAATTCCTTCCGACCCAACTCCCCTTCTTCATCTGTGGCTCCCTCGCTTATGCGGGGTACAGGACTCTCCGTGCAGCCGGTCGGGACCGCTGGCTTGGGCATGTCGGCCGGTGGGGCTGGGCCGCATGCTTGCTTCTACTGTGCATCTATCCGTATCTCGCGGAACAATCCCGGGAGGCTCTAGCAACGCTGATCCTGGTGTCAGCCCTGCCGGGCGTGTTCCATGTCTCCCGTCAGGTCTCCTGGGATCGATTCATCGGCGAACTCTCCTACCCCGTCTACGTGATGCACTGGAATCTTCAGCCCTTCGCGGTGGTGGGCGGTGCCTTCCTATTCGGGGGCAAACCCGCGCCAGGCTGGGTTCTCGTGGTCCTCGCCGTCAGTCTGAGTCTCGCTGCGGCGGTCGCCATCCATTGGTTCATTGACCGCCCCGTCGACCGCTGGAGGCAGCGGCGAGTCGCCGCAACTTCCGAGTCCAGGTGAACGCGACTTCCCGCTGGAGCTGACCATGATCAACCTCGGGGGGGCGCCGCTGCCTCGGATAAATCAATCATGGTGATTCTTTGGCTTCCGAGCCGACGCTGGCATTGCGGAAGCCGGCGGCCTTGGCAAAACCGAGTGCGTCGATGACGTCTGCGGCGGGGACGGAAGTGGATGCCCGGATGATGATGGGGGTGTAGGGGCCGGCTTCGGCGAGTTTCCGGAGCCGATCATGACTTGCGGTTGGAGTGATGGGCTCGCCGTTCAGGATCCATCGCTGGTCCGGAAGAAGGAGAAGGGTGTGTCGAGCGATGGGCTTTCGGGGTACGCCGATTCCCAGGAAGATTCGGTCGTTGAGGGTTCGAGTGCGCGACTGTGCGTCCAGGACTTGGGGCGAGTCTTTAGGATATCGGGAAAGTGCGTCGGCGAGTAGGGACAACTCCAGGGCAAGGTGGTTCATCTGGAGACGGATGGACTCCAGGCGGGACAGGATGAGCTGGCGCCCATTGCCGGAAGGGGATGCAGCGGTGGCGGTGGCGGCCGGTGGGACCAATGGGACTACTGGGGGTTGGGCGTTGGTCCAGGAGATGGCGGCGAGCAGGGCCAGGAGAAGGGCCGTGGCAGGAGCCCACCGGGAAGGTCTGCGAAACATTGCGATGGCCCGGATGCGATGTTCCAAGGAAGTGCTGTCCTCCAGGATTCCAACGGTTCCGGGTTGGGGATCCGTCTTTGTCCAGCCTTCCAACATGTTCACGATGGTCAGCCCGTAGGCACGGCTCTCTTGTTCCCCGGTGATCCGGAGGGCGAGGGCGTCGGTGGCGAGTTCGCGATCGGCGCGGATGCGCCGGAAGGCCCAGGCGAGTACGGGGTTGAACCAATGCAATGCGCGCAGAATCCTGGAGAGGCCATTCACGAAGAGGTCGTGTCGGCGGACGTGGGCGAGTTCGTGGAGAAAAATGTGACGCAGTTGGGATGACGTACAACCATCGGCGACCTTGGACGGAAGCAGCAGGCGGGTTCGAAAGACCCCATAGAGCGCAGGAGAAGCGACCGCGTCGCCCTGAAGAAGCAGGATCGTGCGGCGTACCCTCATGTGAGTGCGGCACCCGTTCAGGAGGGCGTTGTGTTCGGAGGAGGCTGGCCGCATGCGTTCGCGGACCCTTCGGGAGAATCGCGCATTCTGGAGGGCGAGGCGAAGGAACATACCGGCGGCGCCAAGGGACCAGACGATGGCGAGGAGGGATGGGATCGGGGGAGTGGCCTTTTCGGGTGTGGGGCGGGCGTGGATGGGATTTAGGGGACCGATGGAGCCAATGGGACCTACGGGTGAGAAAGCGCTCACAGGTCGCACAGGTCCGAGCGAGGAACCGGAAAGCTCCACCTCCCGCACCGGCAGGAGGTTGAAGAGACTCCAGACACTCGTAGGAGTCACCGGCAGCAGCAGGCGGCCGAGCACGATCCACCAGAGGGCGTGCCTCCATCCCGGTGTCAGCAGACTGCCGAATGAGCGTTGAATCGCCAGCACGAGGAGTACAAGAACGGCGGCCTGCCAGGAGCTCTCAAAGAGGCGGTCGAGCAGCCGGGAATCGTCGAACGAGGGCGGGGTCATGTCAGCGTTCCTTTCGGTCCAGGATGTCGCGGAAGCGCCGGATTTGTTCCGGGGAGAGTTTCGTCTCCTCAACCAGCGTAAGGAGCATGTCCGAGGAGGCGCCGGCGAAGACGCGATCGAGAAAGCTCCGACTTTCGCGTCGGATGCAGGCATCCTCCGCGAGCAGGGGACGGAACAGGTGGCGATTGGCGTCGCGTCGGCAGCCGACGGCCTTCTTGCGGACGAGCCGGGCCAGGAGAGTTCGGGTGGTGCCCCGGCTCCAATCCTTTGAGGAGGCGAGGGCCTCGACGATGTCGGCGGTGGAGAGCGGGGAATTTTTCCAGAGAACCGCGAGGACTTCGCGTTCGGAAGGGGAGATGCGTGCGGGAGGCTTCATGATATGGCTACAAATGACGCCAAGGCAGAAGATGGTGACAGTTGTCGCCGGTTGTCGAGGGGAAAATTTGGGGGAGGAGGCAGACCCTAATGGGAGATTTGACTCGCTCAGCCCCCACCAACCTGGCGATTTTGACGGCATGGAACCTGCGGCAGACGAACTCGGCGTCCTACAGAATCTCGAGGCCACGGTCATCTCGGCGTGGAGGCGTCACGGC
>JBBQIU010000089.1:0-8439 GCA_038325245.1 Verrucomicrobiota bacterium | reverse complement strand
GGTTGCACCTGCCGGTTGGGCAACCGGCGGCACGGCAGACAGGGCTGTCTGCGCTACGGCGCGGAGGTCCAGCGAGATGCCGTGGTCTCGGTTCATGGAGAGGTCTGCTTCCGGCGGCCAAGAGTGCCCGCACTCCCATGGCGAAGGGTTTGGCTCATGGCGAGGGAGGGCTGGCTTTGGTCGCAGGATCCTCGGTTGGGGTGGGTGCTCGAGGGGTTGTCGGCAGGGTGAGCGGAGGTTCGGCGGAGGGCTTCGCGGACTCCCTGGGATCGAGTCCCTTTGGGGGCGCGATGGGCAGGGATTCCTGCCATCGGTTCTTGTCCGAGAGGAGAACATGATCCGGGAAAGTGGTCATGAAGGACGGGGCTCTCCGGAGGGGAAATCCCTTAGGCACCTCACCGCGGGTGAGGATTTCAATAATGAACCGGCCCCACTTCCGGGCATTGAGGACCCAGCCGGAGAGGAAGCGCTGGTCCAGCGTAATGCGGGTGAGGTAGAGGCCGTTGACGGTTTTGTGCCAGTCGCTGATATCCAGGTAATCCTTGTCCGGGCTGGGGGAGAGGAGGATGGCCTGGCGGTTGCCATACCAGGCGACGGCCCATGGCATGTCGGTCATGATGAGTTCGGAGGGTTCGAACCATTGGGCGACGTTTTGGATCGTGGGCGGGTAATACGGCGGGTAGACAATCGCGCTGTTGCGAGGCGGGCCGAAGGCGAGGGCGAGCGGGAGCCACAGGATGGCGACGATAACGCCCAGGATGACGGTTCGCCAGATTTCCATGGTAACATCGAGGCTGAAGACGAGCAGGGCGACGAGCGCCATGCCGAACATGAAGACTAGCGGACTGAGGAGAATAATGAGGTTCTCCGAGTTGATCTGGGGGGTGTCAACGGAGAGGTGAGTGCGGGAGAGGATCTGGGCGAACGCGACGCATGCCAGGGAACCGAGCGCAAACCAGCGAAGCCGCGACCGGGCGACGTCGATGAACGGCACGAGGAAGCCGACCAGGAAAAAAGCTGTCAGCCAGCTTCCGCCGAGTTGAGGGAGTTCCTCCCGGACCATTCGGGTGGCTCCGATGAAAAATTTCCGGAGCACTTCGTCGGTGGAGACCTTGGAGACATCCGGTTCGATGACGCGATCGAGCCAGTTTTCGCTGAATGTGGCGGTTTCCTGGACAATGGAGTAAGGGGCGATGCCGAAGGGGTTGCCGGAGACCTGCCAATTGCGGACCAGCCATGGGGAAATGGCGCCGAAGAATACGACCGCCGCGAGGGCGGGAAGGAGGACGCGGCGTCCGGGGATGGCGGTGGCGAGGTAGACGAGGACGGGAAGGATCAGGATCCCGAGGGAATAGCGGGTGAGAAGGAGCAGGGCGCACAAGAGTCCGGCGCAGAGCGCGAGGACGACGGTGGGAACTCCGCCGAGCGGTGGTTCGCGCCTGTTCCCTGCATCAAGGGCGTGGAGGGTGTTGACCAGGCAGAGGAAAAGGGCGAGGGCGAACATGGTGGCCTGGCCTGAGGTGCTGAACTGCCACAGGATATCGCAGCCGAGCAGGGCGAGCGTGGTGAGGAGCGCGACGCGGGCGTCGAAGAGGCGGCGGGCGAGGCGCCAGGTGAGGCCAACGGCGATGAAGAAGAAGCCTTGATTGATGAAGGCGATCGCGAAGTCCGGCTGGTACCGGCGGAACTGACCCTCCTTCTGGGATGGGATCTGGTGGTCGAAGAGGCCGGGAACCTTCATGAAAGCCGCGAGGACAAGCGGGTAGAGCGGAGGGTTGGCGAGGTCCGGGTGTTCGCCTCGAATCTCGGGCGAACGATCTTCGCGATGCTGAATGAGGACGCCCATCGAGAGGGGGCGGATGCAACGGGTGGTGAAGCCACGGCCCTCCGCGATGTTTCGGGCCACCTGGGCGGCGTCCATGGCGTCTTCGCTGTGGAGGTTCTTGAACTCGCGGAGGTTGTAAACGACCGCGACGGAGACGACGCCAAGGATGAGGGCGGCGAGACGGAGGTAGCGGGCGCCGGCGCCGACTTCGAGGGCGTGAATGAGTTCCTGTAAGCGAGGCATGATCTAGAAACCTTCCAAATGGTACTCGTGAAGTTTGCGGTGAAGGGTGCGTCGGCTCAGGCCGATGCGGCGGGCGGCTTCGGTCCGGTTTCCTCCCGTCTCGCGCAGGGCGTCGATGATGAGGTTTTTCTCCGCGTCGTGCACGGTGGTCGGGCTGTCCGGAACGAAGGAGCCGCCCGGAGGACCGACAGAGCCGGTCTCCGCGGGGCGGCGGGGTTGCCGAAGATCCGGCGGAAGATCGCGGAGTCCGACAAGTGAACTCCGGGAAAGCACCACCGCTCGTTCCACGGCGGCCCGGAGTTCGCGGACGTTGCCGGGCCAGTCGTAGGACTGAAGGGCGTCCATGGCTTCCGGGGAGAAGCCGGAGAGGGTCTTTCCGTTGGCCTGGGCAGATTCGGTAAGGAACGTCGTGGCCAGGAGGGCGATGTCCGACGGACGCTCGCGAAGCGAGGGAAGCATGACCTCGATGACGCAGAGGCGGTAATAGAGATCCTTGCGGAACTGGCCCTCGCGGACCATTTCCTGAAGGTCACGGTTGGTGGCGGTGATGAGGCGGACATCGGCAGTGAGGGTCTTGTTGGAACCGACGCGCTCGAAGGTTCGGACGTCGAGAAACCGGAGCAGCTTGATCTGGAGGGTCGCATCAATCTCCCCGATCTCGTCGAGGAAGAGGGTGCCGCCCTCGGCCTGTTCGAAGCGCCCGATGCGACGCTCGTGCGCACCGGTGAAGGCGCCCTTTTCATGGCCGAATAGTTCGCTCTCCATCAGCGTTGGCGCAAGGGCCCCTCCATGGACGATCACGAGCGGACCCTTGGAACGGGAACTCAGCTGGTGAATGGCGCGGGCGATCAGTTCCTTGCCCGTGCCGCTTTCACCCCGGATGAGGACAGTGGCCCTGGAGTCGGCGACCTGCCGCACGGTGTCGAAGACCTCCCGCATCGCGGAGGATTCGCCCACGATATGTTCAAGGCCATAACGGGTGTTCAGTTGCTGCTGAAGGGACGTGTTTTCCGACTCGAGCTTCCGTGAACGAAGCGCCTTATCGATCTTGAGTTCGAGCAACTCGATCTCCATGCGCCCTTTCGCAATGTAATCGTCCGCGCCGCGCTTCATGGCGTCCACGATGGTTTCATCGGAGCCGTAGGCGGTCATGAGGATGCAGACCGGCGGCGAGGGAAGGGATTTCGCCCGGTCGATGAGCTTGAGGCCGTCCTCCTTGGGAAGACGCAGGTCGGTGAGGACCACATCGAATCGCTCACGCTCGAGCAGCTCTGTCGCCGAGGCGGCGTCCTCGGCCACGGAGATATCGTACCGATCCTCGAGCGCGAGCCGGAGGCCGTCACGGGTCGTCTTCTCGTCGTCGACGATCAACAGGGAAGGAGGGTTCGCGGTCACTGTGCGGAATCGGCGAGGAGCCGGACCTGGGGGGGACCTGGAATCCATATGCGAAAACGGGTGCCACGGCCGACGTGGCTCTCGACGTCGATGCGGCCGTGGTGGGCCCGGACGATGCGCTGAACGATCATAAGACCCAGGCCGGTGCCCTTCTTTTTCGTGGTGTGGAACGGTTTGAAGAGGCGGTTCATCGTTTCCTGGGGAATGCCGCCCCCGGTGTCGCCGACCCTGAACCAGAAGCCGTCGGCATGCCGGCCGGTGGCGAGGGTGAGCACGCCGCCCCGGGTCATCGCCTGCATGGCGTTTCGGATGAGGTTGACGAGGACCTGCTTGATCTGGTCGGGGTCGAACCAGCCCAACGGGAGGTCGGAGGCAAATTCTTCGGAGACAAGGAGGCCGCGGTTTTCGAGTTCCGGGCGGAGCAGGTCAAGGGTTTCGCGGGCGGTCGAGTTGATCTGGGTGGGGCGAATTTTTGGAGGACTTGGCCGGAGCGCGTGGAGGAACTGACTGACGATGTAGTCGAGCCGCCCGATTTCGCCCCGGGCAACGCCAGTGAAGTCCTGGAGTCGGTCGAGGCAGGCGAAGGCGGCCTGCTCGGCGCCGAGCTGGTGCGGGCGTGGGCGGGCGCTGCGGGGGCTGTGATTGCGAAGGGCGAGCAGTTCGGTGCGGAGCTTTCGCAACTCACGTTCCATGAGTTGGAGGTGGATGTTGAGCGCGTTGAGGGGGTTGCCGATCTCGTGGGCGAGGGAGGCGGCCAGGAGCGTGAGGGCCTGGAGGCGCTCGCTTTCGACGTTCTCGAACTCCTTCTGCCGGGCCTCCGTGGCGTCGTTCAGGACGAGCGCGATCCCGGCGCTTCCGGCGGCTTCGCCATCAATGGGCGCGGCAAAGAGGCGGAAGAAACGGGGGCGCGGCCATGTGACTTCAAATTCCTGGCGGACAACCTGCGCGCCGCCGCGGTGGTCGAGGTCGCTCAACTTGGACCAATCCAGTTCGGGCAGGATTTGTTGGATGGTCTGGGTCTCGGCGCGGGTGTTCTCGGGGAGGCCGAGCAGGCGGAGGGCGCTTTGGTTGATATAGAGAACACGGCCATCCTTGGCGACGACGACGATCCCGTCCTCGACGATGTTGAAGACGGTCTCCAGGAGACTGCGTTCCTCGGCGAGGCGCCGCATGAGTGCGCGGACGTTCTCGCTGTCGAGCCGGGTGAGGCGGCCGAGAACCTTGTCGACGAAGCTGGTCTTGGGAGGAGGCATCCGTGGGAGGAAAGCGGCGGCGGCGGGGGCTAGGGTTAGAGCCACCCTTTGCGTTTGAAATAGTAGAACGTGGCCGCGGTCGTGAGGAGGGTAAGGATGACGACGTAAATGTACCCGTACGGGTTGTGAACCTCCGGCATGGTGTCGAAATTCATGCCGTACCACGTGCCGATGAGGGTGAGCGGCGTGGTGATGATGGTGATGAGCGTGAGGAGTTTGATGACTTCGCCCGTCCGATGACTCGACATGTTGACGTACACTTGGAGGACGTTGGTCAGCGAATCGGCGTAAGCCTGGGCGCGTTCACCGATGGTGAACAGGCTGTCGTAGACGTCGCGGAAGTACGGGACGAGGTGGGCGCGGACGAGTTTGAATTCGCCCTGGGCAAAGCGGGCGAGGACCTCCCGCTGGGGGCCGATGATCTGGCGGAGGTGGAGAACCTCCTTTTTGACCCGGAGAATCCGGCTGATGATCATCCGATCCTGGCGCTCGACCACTTCCTGTTCGAGTTCCCCGATCTCGAACGCAAGTTCCTCCAGGGCGGGCTTGTAGTTGTCGACGATGGCATCCAGGAGCGTATGGGCGACGCGATCCGGCGCGCGTGCGACGTGGACCGTACCCTTTCGGCAGCGGTCCTCCACCAACGTCACGCTCTTCATGGCGACGTCGTGGTAGGTGACTAGAAAGTTCTTGCCGAGGAAGAAATTGAGCTCGGTGGTTCCGAACACGCCGTCCTTGCGGCTGTAGTCCACCGCATGGACCACCATGAAAAGGTAGGGGGCGAAGCGGTCCTCTTCCTTCGGGAAGTATTCCTCCACCTTGGGGGACGGGGATTCGGCGACGCAGTCCTCGATGGAGAGCGGGTGGAAGTGGAAGATCTCGCCAAGGACCATGCGGGCTTCGTCGGGTGTGGCGGCTTCGATGTCGATCCAGAGGAACAGGTTGGTGTCCGAAAGGAGGGTGGGCATCAGGAACGGTTCGATGTCCTGACTGTGGAGTCCGCCTTTGGTGGTGAACGCAAACGACCTGATCATGAGCAGTTTGTAGCCCGTCGTCCGGTCGGGCGTGCCATTGTGGCGCGATGGTAGGGGGAGGAAGGGTCATGGCAAGCGGCAAGACCCGGCATCTGCGGGAGACGGTGCATTCCCGAGTTGTTGGTGATCCGTGAATCTCCATCCCGATCTTAATCTTAATCTTAATCTTAATCCTGATCCTAATCCTAATCGGTCCGTTCACTGCGAGCGCACGGCGTCTGAGAGCCTGACTGAGGGTGGCCGGGGTTGTAGCGCCGGTTGCTTGCCCCCCAAGGCCCCGCCGGGCGCGAGGCCACGCCCGCCAGTCGGGCGACCGGTGAATTACACACGCTTGCCTGCGATCCGACAGATTCCTAACTTGGCAGGCGTGCCCGAAGAAACACTCCTGATCGTCGCCGACAGTGAGCGCAACGCAGACATGCTGTACGCGGTGGGCACATTCGTCCCGGATCCCTTCATCTGGTTTACCCGCCGGGACCGGCAATTCGTGGTGGTCAGCGACCTCGAATTCGATCGAGTCCGAATCGACGCAAAGCACTGCCGGACACTTTCTTACAATCGTTACGAGAAGCGCCTGGAACGGGAATCCGGCGGGGACTTCCCAGGACTTGGCGACGTTCTTCATGCCATCCTCCACGAGCAGCGGATCAAACGCGTCACCGTTGCCGAGAGTTTTCCCCTCGGCCTTGCCAAGTCTCTCCGCCGCAACGGGGTCAAGGTGCGCCTTCGCGATGGTCCATTTTTCCCGGAACGCGCCCTCAAGTCCCCCGACGAGGTCAAGAAGATCAGCGCCGCCCTGATTATGGCCGAAGTCGGAATGGCGGAGGGAATCCATGCCTTAAGGCGCGCCCGGGTGGGAAAGGGTCGCCGCCTCACCCTCAATCACTCCCCGCTTACCGCCGAACGACTCCGCGCCATCATCGATACCGCCATCCTCCAGGCCGGGGGCAACGCCACACACACCATCGTCGCCGGAGGTCGCCAAAGCAGCGACCCCCATCAGCGCGGTCACGGCGAGCTCCGAGCCGATGAACCCATCGTCATCGATATCTTCCCCCGATCCCAACGAACCGGTTATTTCGGCGACGTGACCCGGACGGTCGTCCGCGGCAAGGCCAGCGAATTCACCCGGGCCATGTACGCCGCTGTTGCCCGCGCCCAGAGCGCTGCCCTCGCTCGCCTCCGCGACGGTTCCCGCGGTGCCGAGATCCATGGCGTCGCCGAGGATTCCCTCCGCGAATCCGGCTACAAAACCACCCGACGCAACGGCCATATGGAGGGTTTTTTTCACGGGACAGGACACGGTCTCGGGCTCGAGATTCATGAAGCCCCACGCCTCAACCGCCGTTCCCGCGACACCCTCCTCCCGGGACACGTCGTCACCGTCGAGCCCGGCTTGTACTATCCCGAGGTCGGCGGCGTCCGACTTGAGGACGTCGTCCTCATCACTCGGAAAGCGCCCAGGAACCTGACCAAGTTCGAGAAACAACTCGAAATCTAGCGCTCCACCCCGCGTCAAGATCGCCCCAAACCGCTCCGCCGGACAACCGCTGATTCCACGCCGCCTCTCTGTGCCTCCGGTTCCTCCAACCCCGGACCCCGCGCCCAGTGGCATCCCCGTCCCTTACGAGGGACTCGCCGACGACGCCCTCGTCCGCCGTGTCATCACGGGCGAGAATGACTGCTTCGAGGAGTTGATCCGCCGTCATCAGCCACGCGTCTTCGCCACCGCCCGCCGCTATGCGCGTCGGGAAGACGAAGTCCAAGACATCGTCCAGGAGGTTTTTCTCAAGGCCTTTGAGCGTCTCCCCGGCTTTCGATTCGAAGCCCCGTTCGAGCACTGGCTCATGCGCATCACCATCCGGACCTGCTACGATTTCCTGCGCGCCCATCAGCGGACTCGGGAATCCAGTTTCACCGATCTTTCCCGCGAGGAAGAGGACTGGCTCGAACGGTACAAGGCTGAGCCCGATTCGGCCGACGAGCGCGCCGAAGCGGCGCGCAGCCTCGTCCAGCGCCTGATGGACACCCTCTCTCCCGAATTTCGATTGGTGATCCAACTCCTTGAAATCGAGGAACGTTCCGTTAAGGAGATCCATCAAGTCACGGGTTGGTCCATCCCGCTTATCAAAGTCCGGGCCTTTCGCGCCCGGGCCGCCATGCGCCGCGCTATTGCCAGGATGAAGCCGGAAAAGTACTTGTAACCGCGCCGTTCCAAACCGCCGTCTACCCCATCGCCGGGTTATGAACACCGAACCCCTCCGAAGAAAACTCCTCGCGAGCGCCCGTGCGCACGCCCCGTCCGACTGCGTGCCTTACGCCTTCGAAAAGCGCATCATGGCACGCCTCGGCCACCGTGAGATCCCGGATGTCTGGGCAGCCTGGGGCGCCCTGCTCTGGCGGGCCGTCGCACCCTGCTTCGCGCTCATGCTCATGGCCGGCATCGGCTCATTTGTGATGAGTCCATCGTCCGAAGACCTTGGAAACCAATTGGATGCCGTTCTTCTCGCTGACCTTGACGTAGCCGGGGACGCGCCGTGAAGCATTGGAAGGTCATTCTTGCCGCCACGCTGATCTTCATCACGGGCGCCGCCACTGGTGCCTTCGCGTTCCGCGCCGCCAACAGTGCCGCCGAACGCCCCCGGGAACCCGGTGGCCCGCCGCCCATGATGGACCGGCGCTTCGATTT
>JBBQIU010000088.1:0-8500 GCA_038325245.1 Verrucomicrobiota bacterium | reverse complement strand
GCTGGTTGGCGGCCGGATCGGGTCGCGTCGATCTCCCGCTGCTGGGGGACCAATTCGCAACCTGCCGAGCGTTTCGTCTGGATGGGCGCGGTCTTTCAGCTACCGCCCTCGGTCAGCACCGTGCCAAATCCCGTGGAGACGTCGCCAAACTCACCCACTATGATCCCCGAAGGATCAAATCATGAAAGAAGGGCGCCACCCGGTGGATGGCTGCGACAATACTCATATACGCCGGAGGGTGATTTCGGCTGAGTTGATACAGAAATGAGGGCAGGTTGCGCGCATCCTCTCTCAGAAATGCGTTGTCATTTAATTGGGAGGCTTGCTTGACCCCGGCGGACGGGCTGGTGTCGTGGAAATGGTAAATGCGCCACCTTGCGAGATTGTCGCGAACACGTTCCGCAATTCCTCCTGGATGCCTAGTCACTTCATCGTGAAGCATCGTTTCGAGGTGCCCGGACCCGAGCGGCACCGGATAATCTCCTGACCAACCAGTTGACCGAATGGCGCCGGAGAAGTGACACGACTCCTCTGAGAAAAAAATAACCCCGCTGCGTTGGGTGAAAGTTCGCAGCTATACCAGTTCGTACCGCCTAGAAACTGGATCTTGATTCCTATCGAGGGGCTTCCTTTTGGACCGAAATACAGGAATTTAGCGGCGTAGCCACCCTCGGCTACGTGGGTTCCCAACTTTCGTTCCACGATGAGATTTAAAAGCTTGAATGCCCCAATGAAATTCGTCTTGCCGGCTCCGTTTGGGCCAATAAGAACGTTCAGGGCAGAAAGTTCGATCTTCGCGTGGCGGATCGACTTGAAGCCTGAGATCTCAATCGTGGAATGCAATGCCATGGCATTGGGAATCGGGAATGACTTGACTTGGGGATTTCACACAGCCGCAACCAGCTGGCGGAGCACGTAGGGCAGGATGCCGCCGTGTTGGTAGTAATCGATCTCGATCGGGGTATCGATGCGGCAGATGACGGGAATGTCCTGGATGCCGCCGTCGGTCCGGGTGATGCGAAGGGTGAGGTCCTGCTGTGGCTTGATGGCCGGGCTCAGTCCGAGCACGCCGTAGGATTCCGTGCCGACGAGTTTGAGCGTCTGGGCGGTGGTGCCTTCCTTGAACTGGAGTGGAAGGACCCCCATGCCGACGAGGTTCGAACGGTGGATACGTTCGAAGCTTTGGGCGACGACCACCTTCACGCCGAGGAGATTGGTCCCCTTGGCCGCCCAGTCGCGGCTGGAACCGGTGCCGTACTCCTGGCCGGCGAACACGATCAGCGGCGTTCCGAGCTTTTGAAAGGCGCTGGCGGCGTCGTAGATCGAGGCTTTGTCGCCGTCAGGTCCGACCGTGTTGCCGCCCTCTTCACCTCCGAGCATCAGGTTCTTGATGCGGACATTGGCAAACGTGCCGCGTGTCATCACCCGGTCGTTGCCGCGGCGGCTTCCGTAACTGTTGAAGTCCTCGAGGGTGACGCCGTTCTCGACGAGATAACGCCCCGCGGGTGAACTCTTCTTGATGGCCCCCGCCGGGGAGATGTGGTCGGTCGTGACGGAGTCGCCGAAAATGCCGAGAGCCCGGGCGCCACGAATTTCGGCGATGGTCCCCGGCTGCATGGAGAAGTTCACGAAGAACGGCGGCTCCTGAATGTAGGTGGACTCCCTGTCCCACTCGTAGACGTTGCCGACCGACGACGGGATTTCGTTCCACTTCGGGTTCTGCGAGGCGAAGTCGGAGTAGAGCCTGCGGAAGACCTCTGGTTTGAGGGCGGCTTGCATGGCGTCGCGCACCTCCTGGAGGGTGGGCCAGATGTCCTTGAGGAAGACGGGACCGTCCACGCCCAGCCCGATGGCCTCGGTGGTGAGGTCCTTGTCGACGCGGCCGGCGAGGGCGAAGGCGACGACGAGGGGTGGCGACATCAGGAAGTTGGCCTTGATGTTCTGGTGGACGCGGGCCTCGAAGTTGCGGTTGCCGGAGAGGACGCTGGCGGCGACGAGATCGTGTTTGACGACGACTTCCTCGATCGAGGCGGCCAACGGTCCGGAGTTGCCGATGCAGGTGGTGCAGCCGTAGCCGACGGTCTGGAAGCCCAGTTGGTCGAGGTAGGGCTGGAGACCGGTCCTGGTGAGGTAATCCGTGACGACGCGGCTGCCGGGGGCGAGGGATGATTTCACGGCGGGACCGACGCGAAGCCCCTTTTCCACGGCCTTACGGGCGAGCAATCCGGCGGCGAGCATGACGCTGGGATTGGAAGTGTTGGTGCAACTGGTGATGGCGGCGATCAGGACCGAGCCATGACCGATCTTCACCTTTTCCTTGGACCCAAGGTCCACCTCGGCGCCGGCGGTTGCGAAATCTTCGGCCTGCTTTCCGAAGCCGCTGTCGGTGACCGGGCGGGCGAAGGCGCCGACGAAGCTCTCCTTGAGCTTGGGCAGTTCGATGCGGTCCTGGGGCCGCTTGGGGCCGGCGACGCTGGGGACGACCGTGGCAAGGTCGAACTCGATGACCTGGGAGTAGTCGATCTGGCCCTGTTGCGGAATGCCCCAGAGGCCCTGGGCGCGGTAGTAATTCTCGTAGAGCCGGAGGTGTTCCTCGGGGCGGCCGGTGGCGCGAAGATAGTTCACGCACTCGGCGTCGATGGGAAAAAAGCCCATGGTGGCGCCGTATTCGGGCGCCATGTTGGCGATGGTGGCGCGGTCGACGACGGGCAGGGCGGCGGCACCGGGGCCGAAGAATTCGACGAACTTGCCGACGACCTTGGTCTTGCGGAGCAGTTGGGTGATGGTGAGTGCAAGATCGGTGGCGGTGACACCTTCGCAGAGGGCGCCGGTGAGGTGGACTCCGACGACGTCGGGGGTGAGGAAATAGACGGGCTGACCGAGCATTCCGGCCTCGGCCTCGATGCCGCCGACGCCCCAGCCGACAATGCCCAGGCCGTTGATCATCGTGGTGTGGGAGTCGGTTCCGACGAGGGTGTCGGGATAGTGGATGTCGCCGGCGTTGAGAACCCCCTTGGCGAGAAACTCGAGGTTGACCTGATGGACAATGCCGATGCCGGGCGGGACGACCTTGAAGGTCTCGAACGCCTGCATGCCCCATTTCAGGAACTGATAGCGTTCGCGGTTCCGTTTGAATTCGAGATCGAGATTCCGGCCGAGGGCGTCGGCGGTGCCGGCGAAGTCGACCTGGACCGAGTGGTCGACGACGAGGTCCACGGGGACGAGGGGTTCGATGATCTTGGGATTCCTGCCCATGCGCTCGACGGCGCTGCGCATGGCGGCGAGGTCGACGAGCAGGGGAACGCCGGTGAAGTCCTGCAGGACGATGCGGGCAACGACGAAGGGGATTTCGGCGATGCGGGCGTCGTTCGGTTTCCAGTTGGCGAGTTCGCGAACGCTGGCTTCGCTGACTTTCTTGCCGTCGCAATTTCGGAGGATCGATTCGAGGACAATGCGGATGGAGACGGGGAGTCGGGAGATGGGGCCGATCCCGGCGGATTCGAGCGCTGGAAGGCTGTAGAAGCGGCCCGTTTGGCCGGGGCCGAGGTCAAAGTTCTGAAGGGAGCCAAAAAGGTTATGGGCGATGCTCATGGAGTGATCTTCGTGGCGCCCGGCGGGCGCTTGGAACCGGCAAACTGCGGGGAGCGCAAAACCGCGTCAAGGCGCAGGCCCGAGGAGGGACAGGACGCTCTCGGCGGCTCGGGTGGCGGCGCCGGGTGTTCCGAGCTTTCGGACGACGTTCCCGAGGGCATCGCGGATGCGCAGACGTTCGGCCGGATCACCCAGGAGTCGGGCTGCCGCGCGGGCGACGGTGTGGGGGGTGGCGGCATTTTGCAGGAGTTCGGGCATGACCGGGGCGTCGGCGAGGAGATTGGGCATGGCGAGGTGGGGAACCTTGATGATGCGGCGGGCGATCTGAGCGGTGCTCCAGGAGGCCTTATAGATGGCGATGGTGGGGACGCCCCAGAGGGCGCATTCGAGAGTGACGGTGCCGGTGGCGGCGATGGCGAGTGTCGCGGGGGCCAACGCCTAGTTGAGTCCGCCGACACGGGCTTCGAGGGGGATTCCATGGCCGCCGTCGATCTCAAGGGCTCGCTGCCGCATGGATTCGTTGGTGAAGACCGCGATCCAGTGGGCGGGACATTCGGCTTGGACGAGGCGCGCGGCGGCGACCATGACGGGCCAGTGGTTGCCGATCTCGGAGGGCCGGCTTCCAGGGAGAAGGAGAACCTGGGGCGAATCGTCGGCGGCGATGGGATGGGGGAGGGATGAGAGACTGGCGAGGGCGGCTGGGTGACGATCGAGGATGGGGTGTCCGACGAAGTCGACGCGGAGCTGGGGATGCCGGGCGGCGTACCAGGGCTTCTCAATGGGAAGGATGCTGATGAGCAGATCAAGGTCCCGCGCGAGGGTTCGGGCGCGGGACGGACGCGAGGCCCAGACCTGCGGGGAGACGTACTGAACCAGGCGGGGCCTCCAGCCGGCGATTTTCCGGGTCCGCATGGCTGCGACAAACCGTCGATTGAAGCCACCGTAGTCCACGCAGATGATCGCGTCGGGGCGCTCCGCGCAGGCCAGGTCGAGCATCTGGCGGAGCATGCGGCGCAGGCGCCAAAGGTTTTTCAGGACGTCGGAGAGGCCGATGATGGCGAACTGGGTAAGGTCGATGGAAAGGCGGACGCCCATCGCCGACATCTGGGCTCCGCCGGCCCCAATGAAGGCGGGTTCCGGCTGGCCATCGGCGACCAGACGGTTTCGGAGGGCTGCAACCAGTTCGGCGGCAAGCAGGTCGCCGCTCGGTTCGCCCGCGATGAGCATAAACTTCCGCTGCGTCACGCGACCGCCGAGAGTGGCAGTTCGAGCGAAGGCCGCGAAGGCCGAAGTGATCGGCGCGTCTTCCAGACAGGACGCGCCCTTCGAGAATCAGAGGTCCAGAACCTGAAGGTGTTTGGCGAAAACCAGGTTCCTTCTCTGCGCTCTCTGCGTTCCCTGTGGCCTAAGTCCAAACGGGCCGGCCTCCAGGCCCACGTGAATGCGACGGACCTGAGCGCCGGACGGGGAGGGATTTGCCACAAAGAACGCAGGGAACGCAGAGACTGGGAAGGACGGGATCGGCTTCGCAGGTCCACCCATCATCCCGAAGGGCGAAAAAACGGGCGAGGCGTACTCCTGGGAATCCATCATCCCCTTCCTCCGCAATCGGTTATCCGTATTGAAGGACGCGTCCTGTCTTCCAGAAGGCAGATGTCGACGTTTGGAGTGCGGACCGACCTTAAGTCGGGCCGCTGATGGAAGCGGGGCCATGGGGGACCATGGGGTCAAGTCACTATTTTCGACATTTGGAGGAAGTCGCTGGGAGGCTCACGGGTAGGGTGGGCCTGATTCGACCCAGTCTCGCTGGAAAATGGGAAATGGGCGGGAGAAAAGACTTTTCCATTTGTTGCATGTCGTGACTTGACCCCATGGCTCTCCCAAGCTTGGCAGTCCTCATCGGTGACACGCTGGATTTCCGTGCCTTCGAGTTCCGGCCTGAATTTCAGAAGCGCCACGGCCCTTTGCTCGTAGTATCGGATCGCCGGTTTGAGCGCGGTGGCGTCCTTCCGATTCCGGGGTTTGACCGGCCGGAAACCGTTCGCCCGATAGGTCGCGAGCGCATCCCCGAAGCGCATCCGACCACGGTCCGCCGCGCCCCCCTTTTAGGCTTTGGCGCGCTCCGTCTTCTCCAAATCCTGAAGCCGGAGCTTGGCGACGGAGAGCACATCGGTCATGAGACTGCGGCGAATGAGCTTGCCTGCGACTCGCAGACGCGAAAAGTACCTGCCGGATTGCTGGTACCGGACCAGATTTGCGAACGAAGTGGAGAGCCAGGGACCATGCTCCTCGGACTTGGCTGCGGACCGCCTCGACGTGGCGTTCATGCAACCAGTATCCAATCGCAGTAGCAAATCGTTAACCGGCCATCAAAAATCCATCGGTAAGTCGTTCTGGTTAAACAGTTGCGCCCGTAGCTCAGTCGGCTAGAGCAGCTGCCTTCTAAGCAGCGGGTCGCGTGTTCGATCCACGCCGGGCGCACCATTCAGCATGAACAGGGCGGATCGTAAGACCCCTGAATCAAGCGGTCCACAAACCCCGGCTTCGCGGAGGCATTGCGTCCCAAAGGCAAGGGTTGCGAGGAACGAGCTACCCTGGTGGGATGGGTGAATCACCCACAACCCCGATGGGGTTGCGTCCCTTCAATCCCAGACCAAAATAGCCGCTCGTCTCGCCCGCTGGCGCCGCGCAATCTTCCCGCCATGTCCATAACCGTCGCCCGAATCGCGCAGGAGGTTGGAGGGGAAGTCGTGGGAGAATCCTCGGTCGTGCTGACGGGCCTGGCGCCCGCGGAGCACGCGCGTGCGGGCGACCTGACATTCGCTGAGAATGAGGCGTACTTTACGGCCGCCGAAAAGAGCCTGGCGGCGGCGATCCTGGTTTCCGGGCCGTTCACCTCGGCGTCGAAGGTCCTGATCCGGGTGGCCCAGCCTCGGATCGCGCTGGCGCGGGTGCTGCCGCTTTTTTTTCCACCCGACGAAATGCCGGCGGGGATCCATCCCAGCGCTGTGATCAGTTCCTCGGCGTTGATTGATCCGACGGCGCATGTGGGTCCCCATTGTGTGGTGCGGGAACGGACCCGACTGGGTGCACGGTCGGTGTTGATGGGAGGGAATCACGTGGGGCGGGACTGTCAGGTGGGGGAGGACACGCTTTTCCATCCGAACGCGGTCGTGTATGCAGGCTCGCAGATCGGCTGCCGGGTGATTCTTCATTCCGGTGCGGTGATCGGGGCGGACGGGTACGGGTATGTGCTGGACGGAGGGCGGCATCGGAAGATCCAGCAGATCGGGAACGTCATGCTCGGGGACGACGTCGAAGTGGGGGCGAATGCGACGATTGATCGTGGGGCGCTCGGGGCGACAATCGTCGGGGAGGGCACCAAGATCGACAATCAGGTGCACATTGCGCACAACGTGGCGATTGGCCGGCACTGTCTGATCATGGGGCAGGTGGGGTTCGCGGGGAGCACGCGGCTGGGGGATTACGGCGTGGTGGCATCGCAGTCGGGCATTTCGGGACATCTGAAGCTGGGAAACCAGGTGGTCATTGGAGCGAAGTCGGGCGTCATGCGGGACATTCCGGATGGAGGCAAGGTCCTTGGAATCCCGGCGGCGCCGGACCGGGAGGCCAAGCGGCAGATGATCGCGGTGACCCAATTGCCGGACCTGCTCCGTCGGATGCGTGACTTGGAAAGGCAGGTGGCGGAACTGGCCACGCATATCGAGGACTGAGAAGCGGTTGGGCATTGCCGGGCGCTGGTAAGTACTCATTATCCGCCCTCATGATGACGCTTTTGGTGGGAACGAATCGGCCGGGAAGCAACACACGGAAGGTTGCGGCGCAGATCGAGCATTTCTACGTGGAGATGAAGGTGCCGCTGGCAATCATCGACCTCGCGAAGCTCCCGCTGGATGTGTTTCTACCGGCCGCGTATGAGGAAAAGCCGGCGTCGTTTGCACCTTTCGCCGACGCGGTTCTGCGGTCGTCGGGGCTTCACGTGGTGACACCGGAGTACAACGGGAGTGTTCCTGGCGTGCTGAAGTACTTCATCGATATGCTGAAGTTCCCGGAGAGTTTCGAGCGCCGGCCGGTCTGTTTTACGGGCTTGGCGGCAGGCATGTGGGGGGCGCTGCGGCCGGTGGAGCAATTGCAGGCGATCTTCGGGTATCGCAACGCTTACCTTTACCCGGAGCGGGTCTTCATTCCGCGTGTGACCGAGCAACTCGATGAGGCTGGTGAATTGAAGGATGCGGAATTGATAGGGCGAATGAAGGCGCAGGTCGTCGGTTTCGTGGACTTCGTGGAACGTCTCAAAGGGGTTCGGCTGCGGGGCTGAGCGGATGAGGCTGGGATTGAAGGAGGGTGCGGCAGGGCGCAGAGTTCAGGGGTGAACTCGATAGCTGATCGGCTGGCGGTGTGTAGTTGGTCGTTGCAGGCAGAAACCCCCGCCGTCCTGGTTGAGCGCGTGCGGGCGACGGGGGTGCGCCGAGTTCAACTTGCACTGGACCCGATTCGTGAGAACCCGGCTGTGTGGGGAGGGACGTCGAAGGCCTTGGCGGACGCGGGGATTGCCGTGGTTTCGGGGATGTTCGGCACGGTTGGCGAGGATTACACGACGCTCGAAACGATCCGGCGGACAGGCGGCGTGGTTCCAGATGGGACGTGGGACGCGAACTGGCGGGCGATCCAGGCGACGGCCGAGTTGGCGTCGGGGATGGGGCTGAAGCTGGTGACCTTCCATGCCGGGTTCCTGCCGCACAAGGAATCGGATCCAGACTATGCGAAGCTCGCGGGGCGCCTTCGTCAGGTGGCCCAATGCTTCGGGGCGAAGTCGATTCATCTGGGATTGGAGACAGGTCAGGAGAGGGCGGAGGCGCTGGAGGCGTTTCTGGCGAATCTGGGCATG
>JBBQIU010000087.1:0-8521 GCA_038325245.1 Verrucomicrobiota bacterium | reverse complement strand
CGTCAGCCACTGGATCAGGTCACGCTCGAATTCGTCGCCTCCCCTCGGCTTCGGATGCTGCTCGTCCCACACCGTCATTTCAGCCGCCGTCATCCGGAGGTAATCCTCTTCAACGATCGGCTCCTTCAACCCAAGTGCCAGATGCCGGTTGAACCACTGGTACATCGCCGAGCGGCTCACGTAGTTGTAGTTGTGCCCGAAATGCGGCAGGTGCTTCAGCATCACCCGATCCTTCGCCCCCAGCAGTTCATACACCCGTTGAATCTCGGGAAAGCCCTTCGACGGCATCTCGACCGTCCAATCGTTGGCCCCGCTCAGCCCCATCGGTTTTGGAGCGAACAACGAGGCGAACTCGATGTTGCCCGTTCCGATCCGGAGTCCAGACGCATTCTCGCACGTGCATCCCCCCTGCATCGCCGTCGACACCATGACCGCGGGGAATGCCACCGCCGGGCGGGGATCGATCCCGCATAGGAGGAAAGTCTGCGTCCCGCCTCCGCTCGCACCCGTCACTGCGATCCGCTTGGCGTCCACATCCGGCAGTCCTTCGAGGAAATCCAGTGCCCGAATCGAATTCCACGTCTGAAGTCCCATGACACTCTGGAAGCGCGACTCGGCCTGGGGGCTGAAGAAGCCCCAGCGGGCCGGATCATTCATCTCGGGTCGTTGTTTGGCGAATCCGTGCACAAGGCCCATCGCGAGCTGCTGGCTGTCCGCATATCCCAGCATGTCATAGAGGAAAACCACGCATCCCATCCGTGCCAGGGTCACGGACCTGGCCTGTAACACGCTCCGCCCCCCCTCCTCGAAACGCTCGGCCCCCTCGGCGATCTCCCGGCGCACCACGTCCACCCCCTGATCCATGAACCGCCCATTGTTCCAATGCCCGTGAGGACTCAGGACCGCGGGGAGCCGCCCCGGTTTTCCCTTCGGCCGATACAGGCTGCCCGTTACGTAGAAGTCTGGAGCGCTCTGGAAAAAAACCTTCTCCACCGTGTAGTCGCCCTGGTCGCGCCGCCCGTGGATCACCGGCTCGAGGGGCGTCTTCTCGGGCAGCGGCCATAGTCCCTGCGAGATCAGAATCTGCCGGCGCACCCGTTCCGCCCGTACTTCCCACTCCGCCTTCGTGGCGGGCACCTCAAACGGAAAGTAGCCATCCAGGTCCTTTGGCGGTGCCAGCCGCGCGTCCTCAGGAACCTTACCTTCCGGCAACGCCCGGGGCGGAACGCCGGACGCCGCGATCGCGAAGAGGACTGCCGATATGGGCACCACCAACCACGAAGCAGGCATTCGGAAAGGCATATCGGTTTATAGGCCCGCCGCCCAGCCCGCCGCAAGCCGGCGAAACAACAGCCGCGCCCAACGACCCGCGAAGTCTTCCGACAACGACCGGTGAGCGACTGATTCCTTTGCTTCCCGCTACCCTACCGGGCGTGAGGAGGGAATCGTTCCACCCACCCCGGCTTGCCGCCCTGCCCCGCCCCACCCCACACTCGCCGTCCCGTGAGCGCCCTGCGACCTCCCTGGCTCCGCTTCCTACTCGCCGTCGTGACCGGCGCGGCGTGGGCCCTGTCGTTTCCTCTTCCCGGAATTGCGGGGTTCGCATGGATCGTTCCCGGGCTTCTGCTTGCCGTCACCGCCGGAGCACCCGCAGGACTGGCGTACCGGGCCGGTTACATTGCCGCCCTCACCCATTTCCTTGTCAGCTTATCGTGGCTCCGTTTCATTCCCTTCCCCGCCGGAGCCTACGCCGGGTGGTTCCTTCTCAGCTTGTTCCTCGCCCTCTTCCCACCGCTCTGGGCCCTCGCCTGCTGGCGCTTCGCCGAGCGGCTCGGGCTGGTCCCGTCAGAGCCCCGGGCGACCTCGTGGACCGCTTTGGCCGATGCTTTGAGACAGGGTTCCTGGCTCCGGCTCAACGCCTGGTTCCTGCTTTGCGCCGCGGCCTGGGTCACTTGGGAAATGATGATCACCCGGCTCTTTGGGGGGTTTCCGTGGAATCTCCTCGGCGCCTCCCAATACCGGATGATCCCCCTGATCCAATTCGCGTCCGTCACGGGCGTTTACGGCGTCTCATTCCTGATCGCGTGGTTTTCCGTCTCCCTGGGGACCGCCGTGCTTTTCCTCGCCCGGGATCCCGACCGCACTCTGCTCTGGCGACGGCCTCTCGTCTTTCCTGCGCTGATGGTGGCCGCTACGGCCGCCGGCGGTTTCTTCGGCATCCAGACCGACAGCCCGCAGCCGCGGCGGATTCAAATCGCCCTCATCCAGCCTAGCATTCCGCAGACCGTCATCTTTGATCCGGACGCCACGACCAACCGTTTCGAAACGCTCTACCGCCTCACCGAACAGGCGCTCGCCGCCAAGCCTGATCTCGTCATCTGGCCCGAGGCTTCCCTTCCCGGAGGTCTCTCCCAGGAGGACTTCGACCGCCTTGCCAGCAGGATTCGCGAGGCCGGTGTCTGGATGATCTTTGGGTCCGAGGATGTGGAGGCCACGGCCGATTCCCCCACGGGCACGAAACGGAATCCAAAGGCCTTCAATGGCGCTTTCCTCCTTAATCCACAAGGAAGGGTCGCGTCCATTTATCACAAACGGCGTCTGGTGATGTTTGGCGAATACATTCCTTTCGGTCGCTGGTTCCCCTTCCTGCAGCGGCTCGCCCCCATCGGCGATGGCTTCCATTCGGGCGAGAAACCCGTCCCCTTTCGCATGGACTCCCTCGACGTCGAAACCTCGGCCCTCATTTGTTTCGAAGATAATTTCCCGCAGGAAGCCCGTGAGCACGCCGCGGCCGGCCTCGACTTCCTCGTCAACCTTACCAACAACGCCTGGTTTGGAGAAAGCTCCGCCCAGTGGCAGCACGTCGCCAATGCCATCTTCCGTTCCATCGAAACCGGCCTCCCCCTCGTGCGGAGCTGCAACAACGGCATCAGTTGCTGGATCGACGCCCGCGGCCGACTCCACTCCGCGCGGCTCGCCGAGGGACGGAATGTCTACGACGCCGGCTTTGAAATCGTTTCGGTCCCCTTTGGGCGGCGCCCGAATACCATGTTCCAACGGTTCGGAGATGTCTTTGGCTGGAGCTGTGTCGTCGCCACGCTTGCCTTCCTGCGACCCTTACCGCTACCTCGACGCAACACCCCGAAGCGATGAAGTACTCCGCCGATTCCCTCCTGGTCCGCCCCGACAACGACCCGGCCGATCCGGACCGCATTCTCTGCGTTTCGCCGAAATCCGCGGGTTGGGAACATCTTTGGTTTCAGGCGCGTCGGCTCGCCCGGGGTGACAACTGGGGCTTGGACACGGGCGCTCACGAACTGGTCTTCGTCAATCTGAACGGGCGCTACACCGTCGACTCCGATCGCGGCCGCTGGTCCGGCGTCGGTTCGCGCGCGAGCGTCTTTTCCGGCGCCGGGCATGTTCTCTATCTTCCAAGAAACACGCGGTTCACGGTCACCGCGGAAGAGGCTGGCGAGTTCGCCGTCGCTTGGACCGCCACCGACCGGGATCACGTCCCATTTCTGATTTCCCCGGCCCAGGTCCGTTCGCACCTCCGGGGCGGCGACAACGCCAGCCGGCAAATCAACGACCTCCTCCCTCCCGGATCGCCGGTTCACAAACTGGTCGTCGTCGAGGTCTACACGCCAAGCGGAAATTGGAGCAGCTACCCGCCCCACAAGCACGACCGCCATATCGTTGACCCCGAAGGACGGATCATCGAGGCGGATCTCGAGGAGATCTATTTCTATAAGATCGACCCTCCGGAAGGCTCCGCCTTTCAGTGGGTCTACACCGACGAGAACTCCCCACTGCATGGCGCGGGGTTCCCCATTGACTCGGTCATTCGGGCCCAGAACAACTGTGCCGTGCTCGTCCCAGAGGGATATCATCCGGTGACCAGCATGCCCGGGTTCACGACGTACTACCTGAACGTCCTCGCCGGCAGCGCGCAGAGCCTCGCCAACCAGGACGATCCACGGTTCTCCTGGGTAAAGAACTCCTACCGTTCCATCGACCCGCGCGTGCCCCTTTACTAACGCCCTCCGTTCGGATGTTGGACACACGGCGTCCCGCCCGATAACCTCGCTCATCCATGCAGCCCGAGGCGCGCCCGTTCGACACCCTTCACATGGGCCGGTCGTCCATCGATCTCTATAGCAATGACGTCGGCAAACCGTTCGTGGAAATCAAGAGTTTCGCCGCCTACGTCGGAGGTTCTCCCACCAACATCAGCGTGGGCGGGCGGCGGCTCGGCCTGAAGACCGCGCTTCTCACCGCCTTCGGCCAGGATCCTGTCGGCGATTTCATCCGCCATTTCCTCGACAATGAAGGGGTCGCCACCCAGTTCATTCCACGCAAACCCGGACACCGCACCAGCGCAGTCGTTCTCGGCATCGAACCGCCCAACCGATTCCCGCTCGTCTTTTACCGCGACCGTTGCGCCGATATCGAACTCACCATTGACGACGTCCTCGCCGCGCCAGTGCGGCAATGCAGGGCCTTTCAGTTCGCTGGCACCAACCTCAGCCGCGAACCCAGTCGCAGTGCCACGCTGTTCGCTGCCGAGACGGCCCGACAAGCCGGCGCCGAGGTGGTTCTGGACATCGATTTCCGTCCTGACCAATGGCACGATCCCCGGGCTTTCGGGGTGTCCATCCGAGGCGCACTTCGACTCGCCGACGTCGTCCTTGGCACCCAGGACGAGATCAACGCTGCCATGCTCACCGACCCCGCCCACGTCGAACAGACCCAGTCCGTCTCCGACACCAAGGTTCACGGCGATGTCGAGGACGGGATTCGATCGCTCCTGTCGCTGGGTCCGAACGCCCTGATCGAAAAGCGCGGCGAACAGGGTGCCCGCGTCCACGTCCGCCGTGACTCCGCGGCGCCGGAGGTGATCGACGCGCCGGGTTATCCCGTAAAGATCGCGAACATTCTTGGCGCGGGTGACGCCTTCGCCGCCGGGTTTCTTTACGGCCACCTTCACGATTGGGGTTGGCGGCGTTCCGCCCGTCTCGGCAATGCGTGCGGCGCCATTGTCGTCATGGCCCATGGCTGCGCCAACTTCATGCCCACCCTCGCCGAGGTGACCGCCTTTGCGAAGGCCCGGGGGGGGTTCGACTGATGTACCCGTTTCGTTTCCTTCAACTGCAACTTCCGAACCTCACCTTCATCCCCTCATCACGGTGAACTCTCCTACCGAGCGCCTGACCCTGGCCCAAGCCCTGATCAAATTCCTCATCCACCAGCACGTCGAACGTGACGGACTGACCCAGCCGTTCTTTGCGGGATGCTTCGGCATCTTCGGACACGGCAACATCGGCGGCATCGGCCAGGCGCTCCAGCAGTTCCCGCAGTTGCGCTACTACCAGTGCCGGAACGAGCAATCCATGGTTCACACCGCCGTGGCCTACGCGAAGATGAAGAACCGCCTTCAGACACTCGCCTGCACCTCTTCCATCGGCCCGGGCGCCACCAACATGATCACCGGCGCCGCCGTCGCCACCATTAACCGCCTCCCCGTTCTCCTCCTTCCCGGTGACATCTTCGCCCGCCGCAACGTCGCCCCGGTTCTTCAGCAACTCGAGTCCACCCGTTCCCAGGACATTTCCGTCAACGACTGCTTCAAACCCGTCAGTTGCTACTGGGACCGCATTTACCGACCCGACCAACTGATCACCGCGCTGCCCGAGATGATGCGCGTGCTCACGAGCCCCTCCGAGACCGGCGCCGTCACCCTCGCCCTGCCCCAGGACGCCCAGACGGAGGCCTTCGTTTATCCCACAGCCCTGTTTCGTGACCGCATTTGGGCCATTCCCCGAAATCGACCGGATTCCCGCGCCCTCGCCCAGGCCGCCGAGTGGATCCGCTCCGCCAAACGCCCCCTCATCGTCGCTGGAGGCGGCGTCCATTACAGCGACGCCACCGAAACGCTTCGACAGTTTGTCCATAACACCGGCATTCCCGTCGGGGAAACCATGGCCGGCAAGGGCAGCCTCTGCTTCGATAACCTCCTCAATCTCGGCGCCATCGGCGTTACGGGAACCCTCGCCGCCAACCGGGCAGCGCGCGACGCGGACCTCGTCATAGGCATCGGCACCCGCTACAGCGATTTCACCACGTGCAGCAAGACCGCCTTCCAGCATCCCGGAGTCCGCTTCATCAATCTGAACGTCACTGAATTCGACGCCGCCAAGCACGGCGCCCTGCCACTCACCGGCGATGCCCGCGCCACCCTCGAGGAGCTTCAGGCGTTGCTCGCCGGCCATACCACCGCCACGCCTTATCGTGAAGAGTGCGAACGCCTTCACCGCGAATGGGAGACGGAAGTCGACCGCATTTACTCGCTCCGCAACACCCCGCTCCCCAGCCAGGGCGAACTCATCGGCGCCGTCAACGAACTTGGCGATCCCGCCGCAGTCATGATCAATGCCGCCGGCAGCATGCCCGGCGATCTCCACAAGCTCTGGCGCTGCCGGCATCCCAAGCATTTCCATCTCGAATACGGCTTCAGTTGCATGGGCTACGAGATCGCCGGCGGTCTCGGCATCAAGATGGCCGATCCCGCCCGCGAGGTGTACGTCATGGTCGGCGACGGCAGCTACCTCATGCTCGGCAACGAACTCATCACCTCCATCCAGGAAGGGTACAAACTCACCGTCGTGCTGATGGACAACTCCGGCTTCAACAGCATCGGCGGCCTGAGCCGTTCCCTCGGCCAGCAGGGCTTCGGCACCCGTTACATCTATCCGAAGGACGGCCAGCTCGGCGGCGATGAGGCGGGACCCGATGCCGCGACGCTCCCGGTCGATCTTGCGATGAACGCTCGCGGATTGGGCGCCCATGTCATCGAGTGCCAGACCTATGACGACTTCACCGCCGCCCTTCGCGCCGCACGTGACATCCCCAAGACCACGGTGATCTACATTCGGAACGACCGTTATGTGGGCGTCGGCGGGTACGACAGTTGGTGGGACGTCCCGCCCGCCGAAGTCAGCACCATGCCCGCCGTCCAGGAGGCCCGCAAAAAGTGGGCCACCAACCAACCCAAGGAGCGGCATTTTCTTTAGTGTTTCTGCTCCCAATGCGCGATTCCAAAACCGTCCCCCTCCGCGATGAAACCCATCCGCATCGGCAATGCTCCCTGTTCCTGGGGCTCCCTTGAGTTTGACGGCATCGATGGCAAGCCCATCGCCTACACCCAGATGCTCGATGAACTCGCCGGCGCCGGCTACGAAGGCACCGAACTCGGCGACTGGGGCTTCATGCCCACCGACCCCGACGCTCTCGAATCGGAGCTGCGCCAGCGCCACCTCGCCCTGCTCGGCGCGTTCGTCCCTGTCGCCCTGGCCAATCCCTCGGCCTATCGCTCCGGCGAGGCAACTGTCCTGCGGGTCGCCACCCTCCTCACCGATGTCCATGAACGCTTGAAGAGTGACACTCCGCCCTTCCTCGTGCTCGCCGATGAAAACGGCAGCAACCCCTTTCGCACCGGCAATGCCGGCCGAATCACCCCGCACCAGGGACTGAGCGATTCCCAATGGGGCGATTTCGCCGACGCCTCGAATCGAATCGCCGTCGCGGTCAAGGAGTCGACAGGACTCCGCACCGTTTTTCACCATCACTGCGCCGGATACGTCGAAACACCCGACGAGATCGCCACCCTGCTCAACCGCACGAACCCTGCGCTGTTGGGCCTTGTTTTCGACACCGGCCACCTGACATTCGCCGCTCCGAAGACCGACCGGACCGCCGCGCTGGAAGCCCTCGACCGATTCGCCGACCGGATCTGGTACCACCATTTCAAGGATTGCCACCCCGACATCGCCGCCCGGTCCCGGGCGGAAGGGTGGGACTACTTTACGTCGGTGCGGAACGGCGTCTTCTGCGAACTCGGCAAAGGCTGTGTGGACTTTGCGGCCGTGGTGGCCTGGCTGCGCAAACGCGGCTACGACGGCTGGGTCATCGTCGAACAGGACGTCCTGCCCGGCATGGGCCGTCCCAAGGAGAGCGCCCAACGCAACCGCGATTACCTGAAGACCCTGGGCCTCCAGGACGCGCCCTTCGAGAATCAGAGGCCTAGAACCTGAAGGTGTTTGGCGAAAACCAGTACGTGGCGGCATTCGCGACAACCCCGAGCGGAGATGAAGCGCTTGGGAATGCTCTTCGTGTTCTTCCGGGTCGTCGGATGGATCTTTCGGGACCCGATTCTTCCTCCGTCTTTTCGCCTCAACACCATGGAGCCTCGCCTCGCAATGCCGCTGAAGAGTCCGTGCCGCGCCGGAGGAACCGGGCCTCTCTCGTTTCCTTTTCTGCGCTCTCTGCGTTCCCTGTGGCCTAAGTCCAAACGGGCAGGCCTCCAGGCCCACGTGAATGCGACGGACTTGAGCGCCGGACGGGGAGGGATTTGCCACAAAGAACGCAGGGAACGCAGAGACTTGGAAGGTCGGGATCGGCGCCTGCATCGAGGCGGAAGGCCTCGTCCAAACCCATTTTTCCGGTCTGGAATCCCAACGGGATT
>JBBQIU010000086.1:0-8540 GCA_038325245.1 Verrucomicrobiota bacterium | reverse complement strand
CGCCCTGCCACGATTCCTCGGGCGTCGAACGGAAGACCATCATGGGACGGCCGTAGAGGTCATCGACCGTGGTTCGTGAGATCTGGGTTTTGAAGAAATCGGCGATCAACCAGACTTCAATGCCCTCCAGTTCACAGGCCTGAATCACCTTTTCGAGTTGGCCGAAGACCGTGTTGCGAGCGGCGAGCACGACGCCGTGGGGAGACTGTTCGTGGAGGACGTCGACGAGTTGGTCGACGGATGTCTGGTTGACGTCCATTTCGCTCACGATGCGGATCCCGTGTTGATCGTGCTCGCGAAGTTCACTGCGGAGGGCCGAGGTGTCCTCGGTGGTACCGACGAGGACGAGACGGCGTTCGAAGTGTCCCTTCTCGAGGCCGCTTCGGATCCACCACCGAACGAACTCCTCCTTGATCATGACGAGGGTGAAGCTGAAGACGCCGAACAGGATGACGACGGCGCGGGCGAGCTGTTCGCGCGTCAGGAACATCACAATGATGACGCCGATGGTGAGGACGGTGCAGACCTTGAAGAGCGCGAGGGCGGTCTGCCTCCGGGTCGAGATCAGGGGGCGGTTGTAGAAGCCGTAGTTGGCCAGGAGCAGCATGGCCGCCGGCACGGCGAGAATGACATAGAGCAGGTACTGGTTGAGCGGTTGGATTTCGCGGGTCCCGCCGAAGAGTTCGAAGAACCGCATCAACCAGACGCCGATGGCCTCGGCGTTGGACCGGAGGATGAAGGCCAGGTAGAAGCCAACCGCAAAAAGGGCGCCATCCACTACCTTGTGGATGCGGTTTCGAATGATCCGTTGACGATGCAGCATGACGGGACGGCCTGCGCAGGGTGCGGGCGACCTTAGAGGCTAGTGCCCGGGGAGTTCAACGGTTGTATGCCGTTCTGGCCGATTGGGCGTGCGGGGGGGTGGGTGGGGCTGAGTCCGTCGGATTCGCGGCGGAGAGGGAGGGTCCGGTCGTGGTTTGAAATTCGGGGACGATGGCTTGAATAAGGCTTTCGAGACGTTGGTAGGTTGCGTCTTCCTGACCGGGGTCGCACACGGCGAGGCAGCCGATGTACGCCCACCGTTGGAGTTCGCCTGTTCGGATCAAGTCCAGGGCCAGCCAGCCCATGCGTTGCATATGGTCGTTGGAGAGTCTGTTTTCGGAGGCGAACCAGTAGACGTAGACGGCGCTTCGTGTCGTCATCTGGCCGTTGGCTAGCCGTCCCTTCCGCAAGGCATCCAGCCGCATGACGGGGAGGGAGTACCGGTGTGGGCGATCAATCACAATTTGTTGGGATCTGCTGCGGACGATCTGGAAACCCTGCGAAGGCAGGCAAAACTCGGGCTTGTGGATGCTGGTGCGATCCGTGCCCATGAGGACACTGGTGACCTGGGATTGGAAGCCGTCCGGGGCGGTGTAAATCCGCCGTCCAAAGGTTGTGTCACGCGGGAGCCAGTCGAGTTCCATCTTGGAGACGGCCTGGAGCCTTGATTGGAAATCCAGGGGCTTTTCGGGAAGGAAGATGCTGTTCGTGGTGGCGGGTTTGCCGTCCTCGCCGGGGAGGGGCACGTCAACAATCCGCAGTCCAGGCTTTCCCAGGCGATTTCCGAGTTCGGACCTCTGGTGGAGGAATAGGGCGGCAATCGCCATCAGGGCGAGGGCGGCGGACACGACGATCCAGTGTCTGGGGAGGGTCATGGCGACTGGGGTTGAGGGGCTGCGAGGGGTGCTGCGGGCACCGAGGGTTTCTTTCGCAGCCACGAGCCGAGGGCGCCAAGCCCCAGAAAGGCGGGAACGTAAGGCAGCAGGCTGAGAAACGAGTTGTCGTGGACCCAGTTGCCCGCTTCCTGGCCGAAGGCTTCTGCGGCGATGACGATCAGAATCAGCCGAAGGGTGTTACCGGCGACCGAAAGGGGAAGCGCGGACAGGATCATGACGATCTTTTTCCAGGCGCTATCGCGGTCAAAGGTGATGAAGGCGTAAATGGACGCCAGGGCGAGTGTTGCGGTGAGGCTGCGGAGGCCGCCGCACGCTGCGGCCACCTCGTATTGGAAGGTGCCCTGAATGTCGTAGATCTGATTGCCCTGCTGAATGAGCGCGACACCCAGGATGTACTTGCTGATCCATGCCGTCGCCGTGGTCGCGATGAGGCGGAGGGGGACCGTTAGGGTGTCGGCGAGCGTCCCGAGCGGGACGCAGAAAAAGAAGAGGAAGCAGGGGAAGAACGTCGCTTTCAGGAAACGGACCCCCCAGACGCAGCCGAGGAGGCCGTAGATTCCGAGATAAAAAGCGACGACGGATAGCCGGGTCTGTTGAACGAGGAATCCCAGCAAATGAAGAGCGAGGGCGAAGCCAATGATGGCGAGGCAGGCGAGGGAGGGTGCCTTCGCGATCTCGATCAGTTCGTCACGCTTCCACCAACAAATCCCGAGAACGATGAGCGGGATGTAGCGCCCCAGTTCGTCGTCCTGTGAATTCGAATAGGAGTAATTGAGCCAGCTGAAAAGGGACGAGGTGTCGACATAGCCGAATGTGGCGTTGCCGTAGAGGTGGAAGAGGACGCACCACGAGACAAGGAGCAGCAGGAACATCCCCTTGGCGGCGAATGCGCGACCGAAGATCGCCATCTCCTCGGCGGGTCCGGGAGGAAGCGGGGTTGGATGGGCGGGTGCGGGCGAGTCGGGCATCATTTCTTACGTGCGCAGATGAGACACTTGCAGTTGTTCGAGGTTCAATCAAGGTTCTGAGGCGTGTCCGATGCGAAAGGCAGGACGCGCCCTTCGAGAATCAGAGGTCCAGAACCTGAAGGTGTTCGGGGAAAACCAGGTTCCTTCTCTGCGCTCTCTACGTTCCGTGTGGCCTAAATCCAAACGGGCAGGCCTTCAGGCCCACGTGAACGCGACGGACATGAGCGCCGGACGGGGAGGGATTTGCCACAAAGAACGCAGGGAACGCAGAGACTTGGGAGGACGGGATCGCCTTCCCAGGTCCACCCATCCCCCGAAGGGCGAAAAAACGGGCGAGGCGTACTCCTGGGAATCGATCATCCCCTCTTCCGCCTTCGAATTTTCGGACCGAAATTTAGCGGCGGCGGGCGCCGGTGAGGACGAGGAGGACGGAGGACAGCAGGACGAAGAGGAAGAAGATGGAGTAGACTTGGAAGGGAAAATCGAAGACGGCATGTGCGAGGCACCCGCCGAGGGCGAGCCACCAGAACGCGAGCAGGATGGGGATGACGGCGAGCCCGCGGCCGATCCACGATCGTACGAAGAGGAGGACGAATCCGACGGCGATCAGGGTGAACCCAATCCGGCCGAATGTGATGCGCGTTTCGAGCCAGTCGTGGTGGGCATAGGCGGCCCAAACCTGACCCGGTTGGAGGTAAAACTGGTGGAGGGAGCTGAAGGTACCGGCGCCGCTACCCCACCAGACGTAATCATTGGCCATACGCCGGGCGTTGGCATAGACCTCGTTGCGTCCGGACAGGCGGTCACTTAGATCGGCGAAGTTGATCCGTTGGTCGAGGGTTCGGACGAAGGCGGCGCCGTCGGTGCGAAGGCGCAATTCGCGCAGGGCGAAGTGGGCGCCGATTGGGGCGTCGGTAATGGCGTTGCCGTCGTCCTCGGCCAAATAGACGTCGAGTACCTGAGGGGTGTCGGCGTGAGGTGCCCGACAGGGAGCGTAAACGGCGGTCTCGGATCGACCGGGAATTTCGATGAGGGACGGGGTTCCGCCGTCGAGGGTGACGGCGAGGATGATGGGGTCGTTGGAGGGGTTCCAGGCGGTGAACGAGACGCGCATGGGTCCGCGTATCCGGGAATCGAGGTTGGTGAGGTTTCGACGGAGGGCGAGGAAGCCCGGGATCTGCCGGCGACGGACCATCATCCACCGTGTGGAGGGGTCGGAGGGACGGGTCATGAGTTCAGATTCCACACCGTCGGGAAGGACGATTTCGTTCGTGTTAACGACGGCATCATCGACGAGGGAGTTCTGGCCGAGGACGGTGCCGGTCAGTTCCTGGGCGGGTGTCTGAGCGGCAGCGATGAGTTCCTCGGGCGTCAGGGCATAATTGAAAAGCGCCACACTGGAGATGGAGGGGTCCGAAGGAGGGCAAAGCGGGTCAGGGTGACGCCGCCTCCGGGGATCGCACTTTGGCTGGCGGGCGTCGTGGAGGGGAGTTCTATGCCATCCACGAAGCCGCGAAGCCCCTGGCTCCGAACGATGGCGAGTTGGACTTCTTTGGAGGCGTGGGCTTGGGTGAAGTTCGGAAAGACCCGAATGGCGCGGTTGGTGACCGAGGTTCCAAATTGTTGGGCGTGCAATGCCCCGTTTTGATTGAGCGATGCGAAGATGCTGTGGGGCCGCCAGAGGGTGCGGGCATCGCCGGAAAGACCCCCAATGACCTGCCAACGCTTCACGGGTTGGTCTGGGACGCGGAAGCGAAGGAGCAAGGTAAAATCTTCTGTGCCGCTCTCGATGCCTGTCGGGAAAGAAGCATCCGTCCGGAGGAGTCGGTCGCGGACGGAGGACCAGCCTCCGACAATGGCAGCGGTGGCGGCGACGAACATGGCGCCGACCGTAATCCATCGGATGGACGGTGAGATTTCGCGGCGGCTGGTGAAGAGCAGGAGGAGGACGGCGATGGCGCCGATACCGATGCTCACGACCGCCCCGCCACGGCTGCTGGAGATCATGGGGCAGGCGGCCATGAAGATGGCGCAAGGGAGAAGCAGTATCTGAGGGCCATCGAGTCGGCCCAGCTTACGGGTCAGTGCCCGGCCGGCGCGTTCCTGGGCCCAGAGCCAGAAGGCGAGGCAGACGGGCCAAACGAGGTTGAAGTATTGAGAGGCGTTGCCGCGGTAGGACCATGGGCCAAAAAGGTTTTCTGCGGACTTTTCACTCGCAGAACCGAGGACCCAGAGCAATTGGTTCGTGCCGCTGGCGCGCTGGAGGATGCCGACGAGGGCAAGCAATGCGCCATTAAGGCAAAGGACCCAAAGGAGCATCTGGAGACGCGCAGGGATGACGACATGGGCATGGGGATCGGCCCAACGGGGTGCGTCGTCCTCCCGCGTGTCGCTCCCGAAGCGTTGAAGGAGCCAATCCCGGATGGCCCAGAACGCGCAGGCCAGCCCCAGGTATTGCCAAAAGGAGAACCACGTGGCGGCCCGGTCGTAACTGTGCGGAAGCCAGGTGATGGGATCGCCGAGGTACCGGTATTCGCGACGGGAGGGGTCGTACTCCGCGCGGGCGTTCAGGATGCTGATGAATACGTAACCGAGGATGACGACGGTAAGAATGGCGAGAACGCGTGTGGCGCCGTCAATGGGTGCCCGGGGTGCTGCGAGTTCGCCTGAATCCTCATCCAGGACGATGGGTTCCCCCCAGCGAGGGGGCTGGAATCCCTCGGATCTCCGGATGAACCATTTCGCGGCGAGAAGGAGGCCCAGGAGATAGCAGGCGATGTTCGCGGTCCAGATCGACCATTCCTGGGTCGTTCCAAAGGCCCAGGGCGTGAAAACGATGAGGAAAAGGATGAGCCCGCCGGAAATGAGATCGCAAATCGCATGGCTCCTGGGGCCTTGGTCCGCGTCACCCTTGCGTCGGCGTCGGCGCCGGCGGGGACGCGAAGCTTCAGCCAGGGCCCTGGGGTTGGGGGCCGGGCCTTGGGGAGTATCGGAGGCAGGCTCCATTGTCGGCGGATGTTCGGTGGGGGACGTCCGTGTCTCAAGCCGCAATCTTTACGGGAAATAGAAGCCTCGGGCGGGTTGCTGGGAGTTCGGGACTGGGGCAGGCTGTCCGGGCGTGAACGAAGCGTCGACTTTGGACGAGTTGCTGGTCTGCCGGCTGGATACCGGGCGCAAGGTGTTGGAGCCTTGCACGATCATCATTTTTGGGGCCAGCGGGGATCTGACCGCTCGCAAGCTGGTGCCGGCGCTTTATCATCTTTTCGTGGGAAGGCAGATGCCGATGCCGTTCCGGATCGTGGGATTTGCGAGGCGGGTGAAGACGGATGAGGCATGGCGGGCGGAGTTGCGCGAGGCTCTGGATCGGTTTTCGAGGACGAAGCCGGTGGACGAGTCGGTATGGGCAGCGTTTTCAGAAAACCTGCACTACTGCCAGGGGGAGTTCCACGAACTGGCGGCTTATGCCCGGCTGAAGAAGCTGTTGAAAGGGTTTGGACATCCGGAACTCGCGCACAACCTGCTCTGCTACCTGGCGGTCTCGCCGTCGCAGTTTGGGCAGGTCGTGGAGCGGTTGAATGCCTCCGCGCTGGTGGACAAAAGCGAAGGGCGGACGGGTTGGCAGCGGATCGTCATCGAGAAACCGTTCGGTTCGGATCTGGCGTCGGCGCGTGTGCTGAACGCGAATCTGACGAGGCACGCCCATGAGTCGCAGTTGTTCCGTATCGACCATTACCTTGGGAAAGAGACGGTACAGAACCTTCTGATATTCCGCTTCTCCAACGCCATCTTCGAGCGGCTCTGGCATCGGGATGCGATTGAGCACGTGCAGATCACGGTGAGCGAACAGCACGGCGTGGGGTCGAGGGGCGGGTATTACGAGGAGGCCGGGGCGTTGCGGGACATGGTGCAGAACCATCTCCTGCAGGTCCTGTCCTTGATGGCGATGGAACCGCCGGTTTCCCTCGCGGCGGAGTCTATCCGCGACGAGAAGGTCAAGCTGCTCAAGGCGTTGCGTGTCTGGGAGCGCGACCAGGTACCGGCCCAGGTGATTCGGGGCCAGTACGCAGCGGGGCAGGTGGGAGGCGATGCGCGACCGGCTTACCGGGGGGAAACGAAGGTGGCGGCGGATTCGCGGGTGGAAACGTATGTCGCGTTGCGGGTGTTGATTGACAACTGGCGGTGGTCGGGGGTGCCCTTCTATCTCCGGACCGGCAAGAGTCTGCCCCACAGCGCGAGCGAAGTGCGGGTGCAGTTCCGGCCCACACCCAATGTGTTGTTCGCAGCCCAATGCGGTCCGCGCCTGGACGCGAATTCCCTCACTCTGCGACTCCAACCGAACGAGGGGATCAGTCTTCGATTCAACGGCAAGGTGCCGGGAACAAGCATGCAATTGAGGCCGGTGCGCATGCACTTCAGCTATAATGCGGAGTTTGGCGCATACACGCCCGAGGCATACGAGCGGCTGCTTTTGGAAGCGATGGCCGGCGATGCGACGCTCTTCATCCGTCGGGACGAGGTGGAGACGGCCTGGGCCTTCGTGGATGCCATTCGGGACGCCTGGCGGGATCTGCCTCTTGAGGCGTCAGCATTCTACGAGGCAGGAAGCTGGGGGCCCGCCACAGCGGACGAACTTCTGGGATGCCACGGCCATGCGTGGCGCAATCCGGAGCCGCTGTCCTGATCCCGAATGGCTCAACCCCTGACCCGTTGCCCCCATGACATGATCTGGACCGTTGAAAGCCGGAACGATGCGTCGGCGGCCTCGACCGCGGCGGGCGCGGTGTTGGACGCGTTCGTGCGCCGTGGGGAGAAGGACTTCGGGTTGGCATTGTCTGGGGGGCGGGTTGCCGCCGTTTTCTTCGCTGAACTCGTGAGGCAATCGCGGAACCGGGGTGTGGAATTGGGAGGGGCGGACTATTTCTGGTGCGATGAGCGGTGTGTTCCGCCCGATCACGCCGACAGCAATTACCGGGTGGCACGGGCGGTGCTTCTCGAGCCGCTCGGGGTGGTTCCGGAGCGGATCCACCGTCTGGTCGGGGAGGCGGCGCCCGGAGAGGGGGAGGCGCTGGCGAGGGAGGATTGGCGAATTTGGGGGGAGAGGAGGCTTGGCCGTGGACGCCGGCCCGCGCTGGATGGGGCGGTGTTGGGGGTGGGCGAGGACGGGCACGTAGCTTCCTTGTTTCCAGGGAACATGTCGGTCGACAGCGGGGCGGTGGGGAAAGGGGCAGGCGGTGCGACGTTCCGGGCTGTGCGAGGCCCGAAGCCGCCTCCGGACCGTTTGACAATGGGTTACGGGTTGCTTTGGGAGGCGGACCTGCTGGTCATTCTCGCAACGGGTTCGGGCAAGCGGGAGGTGGTAACGGAAAGCTTAACGGGGGGGCTGGACACACCGCTGGCGCGGGTTCTGAAAGGGCGCATGGATCGCGAGACGCTGCTCGTGACGAGTCACTGAGGGGTCGGGGCGACGGGTTCGAACGGAAAAACGATTCGGGAATGCGTTTGACCGGGTTTTTGGCGGGCCACTAGTCTCTCCGCTCTTTGCGTCGGAACTCGTATGTTTCAATTCATCCGGAAACACCAGGCGATCGGGCTGATTTTCATCGGCATCGTGATCGTCAGTTTTGTGATCTTCTTCTCTCCGAACCAGGGCGGCGGCGGCGGCCGGATTCCGGCGGGCTCGCTCGGGACCATCGAGGGGCGCCCGATTGAGCGGGAGGAATACTTGTCGGCGATAAAGGAAGCGCGCCTGACATACATGTTGAGGAATCAGGGGCAATGGCCTGGACGCAGCGGCCGGGACTGGGACGAGACGCGCGAGGTGGTGAACCGGCTTTTCCTCTTGAACGAGGCGAAG
>JBBQIU010000085.1:0-8566 GCA_038325245.1 Verrucomicrobiota bacterium | reverse complement strand
CGCTTCGCCACAATCAAGGTCCTTTCCCCGGAGGGTATCCAGAGTGTTTCCGAAACGGATCAATCGAGGTGGATCGCATGACTGAAGATCCCTACCGCTGGTTGGAAGCCATCGCCAACCGCCGCGAATACATCCGCACCCAGCTCAAGGGCGGATCCCCGGTGCTCGCCGCCAGCATTCCCGAGGGAATACTCCTCCTCGGCGTGGGCACCGGACAAAGCAAGGTCTTCGAGGTCTTTGACCGTCAAGCCCTCGCCGGCCTCGGTCACCCCGCCGACCTGGAAAGAATCCGCCAGAGCATCATCGACGCCGCCCACCTCGAGGGCTTCACCCGCGCCCCCGAGGATGTCACCCTCCGCCGCCTCGTCAGCCAGGGTCTTGGACCTCAGCTCAAGTCGGCGTTCGAGCAGATCTTCGCTCCCCCGTTCCTCGTCCGCCTCCTCCTGGCCGAGGTCAACGGCCGTCCCTCCGAAGATGTCCTCATCAAGCTGGGCTTCGACGGAAGCTTCACCCACCAGACGGGCGGCGTCGCCGTCGTCACCGACGACGCCGAAAAGGAGGCCCAGGCGGAAACCCGTCTGCGCAGTGCGCTCTCCCGGGACGCCTCGCTTCCTGACGCCGCCGCGGCCCTGCTCCGGGAATGGCACCAGATTCAATCCCGCCCCTCCGAGCACGGGCCCTCCGAGGCTCCCGGGAGTCCGGTGACCGACCTCCAAGCCATCCTGGCTGACATTCCATCCCGGGTGGTCGAAGCCGCCCTGCTGCGTCGCTCTCACACCCATCCCGCCCGCTATCAGCCACTCGAAGCCCAACAACTCGGATTTCCAGCACGTCCCCCGTCATGAACCGCATTGTCGGCCTCGAAACGGAGTACGGATGCCTTTCCGAAGATCCCGCCGGCCCTGCCGGCACCGTCGGGCTTGTCCGCAATTGGCTGTTCGAAAACCGGCGCTATGGACTGCCCGACGTCTTCCAGCGCGACTGGGACGAACCCCCTGGGAATGGCGGCTTCCTCTTCAACGGGGGCCGGGCCTACGTCGACATGGGGCACCTCGAATACTGCACGCCCGAGTGCCTCAAGCTTCGGGATCTTCTCATCTACGACCGCGCCGGTGACATTCTCGTCAACGAGGCCATCGAAGGGCTCGGCCTCTCGAGCCGGTGCGGCTTCGTCCGCAACAATGTCGATCACTTCTCCGGCGCGACCTTTGGATGCCACGAGAACTATCTCGTCCGCCGTACAGCTTCCCTGTCCGAGCGCAATGTCCTGTCGCTCCTCGCCTTCCTCACGCTTCGCGTGCTCTACACCGGCGCCGGTCGAGTCGGCTCCTCCCTCGGCAGCGAAAACCGCGGCGACCACCTTCGCACCGGGGCTGATCTCCACTTCCAGATCAGCCAGCGTGCCGACTACATCAACAACGAGCTCTTTGAGTGGGTTCAGTTCAACCGCGCCATCATCAACACCCGCGACGAACCCCTCGCTGACGCGCGACGCTTCCGCCGCCTTCACCTCCTGCACGGCGATACGAGCGTCCTTCCTTGCACCCTCGCGCTGAAAGCCGGCACCACCGCCCTCGTCCTGGATCTTCTCGAAGCCAACCAACTCCCCGATGTCGCCCTCGCCGACGCCGTCTCCACCTTCAGGCATCTCTCCCACCAAACGGCAGGCCCATGGCTTGTCCCCCTCGCCTCCGGCAAGACCGCTTCCGCCATCGACGTGCTCGGTCAGTTCCTTGAGAACGCCCGATCCGAGTTCGCCGGTCGCGACGCCGAGACGGATGACCTCCTGCATCTCTGGCACGAAACCCTCCGATGCCTCGCCGAACGCCCGGAGGACCTCGTCGGCCGCATCGACTGGATCACCAAGCGCTGGCTCCTGACCCGGTTCGTTGAACAGGAAGGAATCGCCTGGAGCGACCCCTGGCTCCGTTCCCAGGACATCGAGTTCCACCACGTCGCCCCGGATCGCTCCCTCGGGCTCGCTCTGGACCGCACACCCGATCCCTGGCGCCTCGCCAATGCCGACGCCGCGGGGGCCAAGCTCCTGCCGCCCATCGACACCCGCGCCAACGCCCGCTCCGCCCTGATGGTCCACGCCCGTCACCCCGGACGGCGCTACTTCGTCGACTGGGAGCTCTTCGACATGGAGGGCTTCGAAACCCATCGGCTCGACGATCCATTCGATCCGGTACCCCCCCGATTGCTCGCCACCGCGACGACGATCCCTCCCGACGGTCCCGACTGAACCTCATTTCGAGATCGCGGAGATCGGCTCGGCCTGGGGCAACTCGAGATTGAACTTCAACAGGGTCGTCCCCTGACGTTGCCGGACCGTCGCGAGAGCCTTGTTGTAATCGGTCAGCGCCCGCGTTTCGTCAAAGCGCGCCTGGGTCAGATCGCGCTGGATCCGCAGGACCTCGAAGCTCGTGCTCTTGCCGTTCTCCAGCTTCTTTTCCTCCGCCGCCAGCGCCTCCTCGGCAAACTGCCGCGCCGCCTTGGTTGCCCCGACCCGTTGGAAGCTCGACTGCGCCTGCTGGATTGCGTCGCTCACGCCCACCATGACCTGTTGCCGGAACTGCCGCAGCCGAAGCTCGGCCTGGGAGCGCTCATCCTTGCTGGCCCGGTAGTTCTCGCGCGCCCGACGGTTGCCCAACGGAAAACTCAGCACCGCACCGTAAGCGTGCCGCGGCGCGGAACCTTCGCCAACCTGAGCAAACGAATCGTTGAACTCCTCCCCGTTCCCCTGCCATCCGATGGAACCGAAAACGTCCAGTTGCGGGAACAGTTGGTTCCTCAGGTAGCGCGTCGTGAGGTCGCGCTTCTCCGTATCCAGAATCAACGCATGCAGATCCGGCCGAAGCTGGAACGCCTGATCCCACCCTCTCCGGTCATCAAGGGCCTCAGGCAACGCCAGGAGGGGCTCGGCAGGGACAATCACGACCGGATGCCATTCCTCGAAATTGTCCGTCAGCAGGTTCTTCAGGACATTCTGCGTAAAATCCACGCTCCGCTGCGCCTCGATCACCGCCGCGTCGTTGGCCGCCATCTGCGCCTGCGCCTGACGCTCGTCCAGTTGCGCCATCGTCCCCACTTCCACCCGCTTCTTGTTCTCCTCGTAAAGCTTCTTCGCCAGTTCAAACGCAATCGCCGCGCTTTTCACATTCTCCCGCCCCGCGATCAAATCGTAGTACGCCTGTTCCACGCTGCTGACCGTGTTGATCAGCCGCAACCGCAGATTCAGGTCCGAGATCCGCAGATCCTTCTTCCGCAAACGAACATTCAACCGCGTCCCGTCGATCCAGAAATTCTTCAGGAGAGGCTGCCGCAACTCGCCCACGAAGAGCTGCGCCTGGCTGTTCTCAAACGGCGAGAGTCGGGTCACCACGTTCGTCGACCCGTCGGGCGCAATCTGCTGGAAAAGCCTCGGCTCGTTCCCGTACGAGTCGCGCCCGAATGCCCCGATGTTGTAATTCATTCCACCCGGCAAAAGGCCGCGGATCGAACCCGAAAGATTGTCGGAGTCCGTCACGCGCCCCTGGTAATCCCCGCGCTCGTCGCGGCCGCCCGGGTCCTGGTTGTACGCATGGTCCGCCTGCAACGTGAGCAGCGGATCATAGTCGGCGTACACAATCCGCAAATTCGACTCCGCGATGATTGGGTTGAACCGGTCGATCTGAATGTCGAAGTTATGCTCCAACGCCAGCGTGATGCAGTCGGCCAACGACAATTGCCGCTCGGCGACCTCCGCGGCCGGAACCATGGAACTCAGCGCGACGAAGGCCGTCGCAACCATCGAATAGGAAAAGGCGAACTTGAGGCGCATCGGGGGCTCAGCGTGTTCAAAGGACCTGGATTCGTCAAACATCCGACCGCGCAAGGAGCGATTCTCCTCCTCGAAAGTTGCACGCCATTGCATCAGATCTACCCATGAACTGTTCCCAAGTTATTGCAAAGGATCTGCCGGGAAACCCTAACCCTCTCCCAAAGGGAGAGGGAATGGAGTTTGGCCATGTCTGGCCGGCCGCCCCCAAGTGGGGCGGCATGAAACTATCCAGTGCGCTGCCCTGATGGCCCTGCACAACGCGCGGCGGACATTTCCCAATCCCGAAGGGATTGCGACCCCAAGCCCAGGGTTGCGAGGAACGAGCTACCCTAGGTGAGATCGCCGAATCACCTCCAACCCCAACGGGGTTGCGTCGAGGTGGCGCAACCCCGTTGGGGTCGAACCATTGAACGCCATTGACCCAGGGTAGGCCCGCTCCGCGGTCCAACCCTGGGCTTCGGGACGGAATCCCGTTGGGAATCCAGACCGGAAAAATGGCCAAACTCCAGGTGGCTCCCCTCAGGCGCCACCGTTCATGGCCCCAATGTATGGTTCGCGTACCGTCCCATCGCTTCCCGGGCTAATACGCCGGCTCGTTGCCGACCTTCCACTTGATGTTGCAGCCGATGCTAGGCACCTGCGGTTCAGGAACCGGCCTCCCAGCGAGGACAGCATCCAACGCCGCACGAAGGTCCTTCCCGTTCGCAGTCAGGCCGCTGTTCGGGCGCGTTGCATCCATCTGGCCCCGATAGACGAGCTTGAAGTCGGCATCAAACAGGTAGATGTCTGGCGTGCACGCGGCGCGATAAGCCTTCGCCACCTCCTGGGATTCATCATGGAGATAGGGAAACGTGTACCCTGCGTCGCGCACTTCCTCGCGCATCTTCCCCGGATTGTCCCCCGGGTACGCGACTGCATCGTTCGCATTGATCCCCACGATCCCCACACCCTGGGGAAGATAGTCGCGCCCGATCGCCGACAACTCCGTCCGCACGTGTTTCACGTACGGGCAGTGATTGCAGATGAACATCACCAGCAAGGCCTGCCGCCCTCGGAAGTCATCACGCCCCACCAGCCGCCCTTCCGTATCCGGCAGACGGAAATCAGGCGCCACCGTTCCCAAAGGCAACATCGTCGAGTTGATCAAAGCCATGACCCAATCTCCCGATCCCTCAATCCCCTTGTCCAGCGCCGAACCGGCAACAATGCCCCACTGACACACCCTCCGCGTTCCCATACCCTCTGCCCCATGGACCCAAGCCGGGACCACCGCGCTCTCGAGAAACGCCGCCTCCAGGCGTCCGCTCTCTTTGCCCGTGGCCTCGCCCCCGCCGACGTCGCCCGTCGCATCGGCGTTCGCCGTCAATCCGCCCACGCGTGGTTCAAGATCTGGCAAACCCACGGTTCCGCCGGTCTGCTCAGCCGCGGACCCGCCGGACGGAAACCACGCCTGACACCACCCCAGCTTAAATCAGCCCTCGCCGCGTTGGCCGGCGACGCCGGCGGCGACAGAACCGGAGCCGAATCCCGAACGCTTTCGGCGATTGCCGCCCGGATCGAGGCGGTCACCGGCACGCGTTTCCATCCCGGCCATGTCTGGCGCCTCCTGCGCTCATCCGGGATTGAAGTCCCCGGCCTCACCCGCCGCCCACGCCCACGCCAAAGCGAAAGCCAACGCATTCACAAGACGAGCCGGCTCGACACCACGCCTGGCCCTTCCCCAACGTCGACGAAATGAGTCACGGGCTCGCCTGGTACTGGCACCGGCTGCGCGCCATGCGCCCCGCCGAAATCCGCGAGCGCATCGCGCAGCGGCAGCGCAAACGCGCCGATGCCCGTCGCCCACCCGATTTCGCAGGGAACACCCCGCCGCACACGACGCCCGGTCCGTGGCCCAACCTTCCCGAACGCGCGTCCGCACCACCCTTCCTAGTCGATCCCCTCCGACAAAACGTCTGGGCGATCCTCGGCGGGCACTGGCGCGCATTCGGCCAGCTCCAGCTTCACGTGGACGACCCACCCAAGTGGTTCATGGACTATGCGGCCCGTCGGGAAATGGCGACCGGCCGGCCGGGGTTCCACCTCAATCACCGGGATTTGCCCGCCGGTTGCGACATCAAGGTCGTCTGGGAACTCAGCCGCTGGCAACCGCTCGTGCGCCTCGCCCAGGGCGCCTGGATCCTCGAAGACGCTGAGGCCGCGCGCAAATGCCTCGAGTGGCTCACTCATTGGCATCGGCAAAATCCCCCTTTCATCGGGTGGAACTGGACCAGTGCCCTCGAGGCCGGCATCCGACTCATCAACCTCGCCTGGATCGATGGGCTCCTCGTCGCGGCCGGCGCCGATCCCGACGCCCTCGATCTCCTCCGCAAACGCCTTGTTCCCCCGCATCTCTGGTACGCGTGGCGCCATCGGTCCTTCGGCTCTTCCGCAAACAACCACCTCCTGGGCGAACTCGCAGGCCTCGTCGTCGCCAGCGTCCGCTGGCCCGCCATGGCCCATTGGGGAGCCCCCCTGACGGATCTCAAGCGTCTCCTGGAAACCGAGATCCTTGCCCAATTCGCACCCGATGGCGGTAACCGCGAACAAGCCCTCAATTATCAACACTTCGCCTGGGAACTCGCCTGGCACGCCCGCTCCGCCCTTCTCAATGCCGGCCAACCCCTCGATCCCGACGCCGAGTTGCGCCTCCGCCGCGCCGCGGATTTCTTCGTCGCCGTCCAAGTGCCCGCGGATGCCTGGGACTATGGCGATTCCGACAGCGCCACCGTGACGCCGCTCTTCAGCGACGAAACCCGCGCCACCGCGGAGTGGTACGCCTGGCTCGCCGAGCCCGACTCCAACGGCGCCATCCGCTGGTGGCTCGGAGCTCCGCCCGCTCCAACCGAACCCGCCGCCTGCATCCGCGCGGGGGAGGATTGGCTCATTTTCCCCGACTCCGGCCAGGCGGTCGGCTGGCCCGGCCGCTGGCAGGCACGGTGGGATCTTTCACCGTTGGGATATCTCAGCACGGCGGCGCATGGACATCTCGACGCCCTCCACTTCTCGCTCTGGCTCGGAGGTGTCGCCTTGATCATCGATCCGGGCACCGCCGCCTATTACGGCGACGCCCGCCTGCGAGCCTGGCTGGCCGACTGGGACGCCCACAACGGGCCTCATCTCCCCGGTGAATCCTTCCCAAGGCGCCTCGGTCCCTTCCTCTGGAGTCAGCATCACCCCGTTCCGACCTGGCGCATCCTCGACCCAGCAACCCTCGCCGGCGAACTCGCGCTTCCCAGCGGAACCGCGAGCCGCCACGTCCGCCGTATCGCCAACGGCCCCCAGGACGGATGGCAGATCGACGATCTGTTTGTGCCCGCCGAGCACGGGCCATCGGCCGGCTTCCGGGTCTGCTGGCAGTTCGCACCCGGCACGCGCCTGGATTCCTCGACCGGCAGTCCACGCTTCTTCCATGGCGAACGTCACGGGCAGCGTTTCACCATCGGCTTCGATTCCGCCTGGGCCACCCTCCACTCTTTCTGCGAAACAACCGGGTCCGTCGGGTTCCCGGTCTCCGGCGATCTTGCCGGACTCTGCTCGCCGGCTTTCCGCCGCATCCTCGCCGGTCCCCGCATTGAACTCTTCGCCTCCGGCTCCAATCCGTCCCGCTATCGCACAACGATTCTCGCCGAACCCGGCGACTCATCGCGGCAGGCGTCCCTCCTGCCGTAGAATCCGGGCGTCTTGCCCGGCGGAACGCTTCCCGATTCACCGTTCCAATCCATCGGGAACCATTCTCTCTCCTTGCTCTCCGCTTCTCCGTCGCAATAACCCCAACCCGCTCCGCTCCCGCAATTGCCCGCACGCCGCATCGATGTCGGACCCGCGCGCCCGGCGGAAATGCGACACGATTCCCCGTGAGCGCAGCACTGACGCGAACGTCTCCACCACGCTGTCAGATGCCGGCGCATACACGATCCCGCGCAGGCTGAGCCCCGTCGGGTTGTAGCGGAGTAGATTGACGTGCATCCGACGCGTCCCGAGCAACGACGCCAATTCCTGCGCGTGATCCGGTGTGTCGTTGACCCCCGCCAGAAGGCAGTATTGAACCGTCACCGGCCGTCCCCGACGCGCCTGAAAACGGTCCGCTGCAGCCAGGATCTCGCCCACGGAGAACCGCTTGCCCAATGGGAGCAACCGCGCCCGGGTCGCGTCGTCGGGTGCGTGCAACGAAATCGCCAGGTGGATGCTCAACCCCGTGGCGGTCAGCGCATCTATCCCCGGCACGATCCCCACCGTGGACACTGTGATCTGCCGCCAACCCAGGGCTCCAAGACGGTTGTCCGCCAGTCGCCGAACCGCTTCGAGAACGTTTTCCAGATTGAGCAGCGGTTCCCCCATGCCCATGAAGACGACAGTCTGGAGCCTGCGTCCCATCGCCAACGCCTCGCGCCGCAATGCCACGAATTGCTCCACGATCTCGCCGGGTTTCAAATTGCGCTCAAACCCGGACTGGGTCGTCGCGCAGAAATCGCACCCCATTGCGCAGCCCACCTGGGAAGAAAGGCAACCCGCCGCACGATCCGTTCGGAAATCCGGCATCAACACAGATTCCACGGTCCTTCCATCCTCCAGCTTCAGGAGAAGCTTCGTTGTGCCATCCTCGGACACCTGCCGGCTCGTCACAACCGCCCCAGTCGCCCCGGTCTCCAACCTGAGCCGCTCAATGAGGCTCCGCGGAAGCTCATGCGCTTCATTGAGGGG
>JBBQIU010000084.1:0-8706 GCA_038325245.1 Verrucomicrobiota bacterium | reverse complement strand
CCAGCCTTGCTGGGCGAGGGAGGCTTGGAGGAAGCCGGCGTGGGATTGACGGATGCGGTATCCGCCGGCGTGTTGATCGGGGGCGGTATCGACGAGGATTTCCTCGAGTTCCTCGACGGCACCGGTGTCGATGAGGGCGATGCGGCCGTTCTTGAGGCGGGTGTGGTTTTGTCCGCCGCGGAGGAGGCGTTGGATTTCGGCGGCGGGAAGGCGTTCACCGCCGGAGGTGGCGTAACTGACCTGTAGGTCGAACCACTGTTCGCCGGAGGGTGTGATGGCGAAGCGGGGTTCGATACGTTCGAAGTTCTGGCGGGTGCTACGTTCGAGGCGTTCCTCGAGCGTCACCTGCCATTCGCGTTCGAGGCGGGGGTATTCGCGGGCGAAGAAGGTGAGAATGGGATTTTGTCCGGCGAGGTGGAGGCGGCCCTGGGCGTCGGGGCCGGAGAATCCGTGGCGTTGCAGCCGATGGAGCGCGGCGCGTTCGGCGCCGGTGTCGCGGGCGGTGTAGCGGCGGATGTTCGCCGGGTCGGGCATCCAGGGCGGGTCGTTCGGCACGGAGACTCCGGCGGTGACGATTCGGGGGCCGTAAGTGGCGTGGAGCTGGGCGGTGAGGGACGCGAGGCCGCCGGACAGGTGGAGGACAAAGCGGGGCGGTTCAGGGCGCAGCTCGAAGTCGGCGGCGGCGAAGTCGGACTCGAGTTCCGTGGCGGCTTGAAGGGCGGGGAGCGCAGAGATGAGGAACGCGGGAACGGCGGAGCGTGGGATTCGAACGCTGCCCGAGAGCAGGGGGCGGCAGGTTTCCGGCAGTTCGATGGGGCAGAATTTGGCACCGTTGAGGACCCAGAGCCGACCACCGGGGACGAGGACGGGCGGCTTGGGGAGTGGCTTGAGGCGCAGTTCGATCTCGCCGGTTGGCAGGAGTAGGGCGCGGACGGGTATGCGCCAGGGCGTGATTTCGATTCGCGCGGACTGGGATTTGCCGAACGTGACGCGGGGATGATCGACGAGGGCTTCGAGAAGGGAGGCGAAGTCGGATCCGGAGACCTGGAGCATCGCGGGGGTATCGCCGGCCGCCAGCGACTCGGCGGCGTCGAGGAGCCGGTGGTCGGAGGGTTCCAGGGTGAAGGTCCGGGTCTCCGCGAGAGTGGCGAGGGGTACGGAACCCCGTGAAGTGCGGCCCTCGAAGAAGACGGTGGCGCGCCCGCGGGCGAGGGCGTCGGCGAGGTTGGGAGGGAGGACGACGTGAACGGCGAGGGGTTCGGCCGCGTTGGATGGGGAGTCCGGTTGGTGAGGGGTGGAGAGGGGAACCCGGAGGATTCGGCGCACGTCTTTGGAAGCGATCAACGGGCGTGAGGGTGACGGAGGAGACTTCGAATTCCCCGGCAGGGTCTGAATAGGCGGAGAGGGGGAGGCGGGGGGAGCGGGCGGCTTGAGCGCGTGGATGCCGACGGCGATGGAATGCGGGCAGAGGGTGCCCCATTCCCGGGACTGCCGGCAGGTGCAGAGATTCTCCGCGTCATTCTCGCGTCGGATGGCAAGGCCGGCACGAAAGGAGGACGTGCCGGCCTGGACCACGCCACGGAGGAGCGGAGGTTCCCAACTGCTGCTGAGGACGCGGTTTTCGGCGACGATGGTACGGGCCTGCTTGACGACGTCCCAGCCGGCGAGACCGGCGAGCAGTTTTTCGCTAAGGACGATTTGGGGCATGGAGAGTGGCACGGTTCAGAGTTCCACTTGGACGCCGAGCTCGACGACGCGGTTGGCGGGGAGACGGAAGAACGCGGCCGGTTCCTGGGCGTTGCGGGACAAGAGTCCGAAGAGGGCGAGACGCCAGCGCGGGAGAACCGGATGGCGGGATTGAACAATGCTCTCGCGCCCGAGGAAGTAGGTGGTTTCGAAGTCGCTCCAGGCGAGTCCACTTTGGGCGCACGCTTCTTGCACCGGTCCGATCTCGGGGTTTTCCATGAATCCGAAGTGGGCGGTGACACGCCAGAAGCCCTGGGGGAGTTCCATGACGGTGATGCGGTCCTCGATGGGGACGTGGGGAAGTTCGGATGTCAGGAAGGAGAGGACGATGACGCGATCGTGGATGACGTGGTTGTGTTTGAGATTCTGGGCGAGTGCGATGGGAGTGCCGTCGGGGTTGGCGGTGAGGAAGACGGCGGTTCCCCGGACGCGTCGGACGGAGGTGCTTTGGGCGATCTGCGCGATGAATTCGTCGAGGGAGATGAGGCTTGCCCGGAGACGTCGTCCGACGACACCGCGTCCGAGATGCCATGTCAGCATCAGGGTCACGAAGAGGGTGGCGAGCGCGAGGGGGAGCCAGCCGCCCTTGCCGATTTTGAGGAGGTTGGCGGCGAGAAAGGTGAGGTCGAGGACGAGGAAGCCGCCCAGGAGGAGAGCGGTGCGCAACACGGACCAATGCCAGTGGGTGCGGGCGACGAAGGCGAGCAGTACGGTGGTAATGGCCATCGTCAGTGAGATGGCGACGCCGTAGGCCGCGGCGAGGGCTGTGGACGAGCGAAACCCGAGGACGAGGGTCAGGCAACCGAGGGCGAGGGCGACATTGAGGGTCCCGATGTAGATCTGGCCGCGTTGGTGTTCGGACGTGTGATCGATATTGATGCGCGGGAGGTAGCCGAGTTGCATTGCCTGCATCGTCAAGGAGAAGGCTCCGGAGATGATGGCCTGGGAGGCGACAATGCCGGCAGTGGTGGCGAGGAACACGAGCGGGATCTGAAGCGCGGGCGGGACGAGCCGGAAGAATGGATTGGACGCGGCGGACGGGTCCTCGAGGACCAGGGCGGCCTGTCCGAGGTAATTGAGAGCGAGCGCGGGGAAGACGAGGACCGTCCAGGTGATGCGAATGGGGCGGGCGCCGAAACGGCCAAGATTGGCGTACAGGGCCTCGGCGCCGGTAACGGCGAGGAAGACGTAGCCCAGGGTGGCGAAGCCATTCCAGCCGCCTGTTCCGAGGAAATGGAGGGCGTGAAAGGGATTGAGGGCGCGGAGTACGGCGGGATGGCGGATCACTGCGGCGGCCCCCAGGAGGGCGAGGGTGGAGAACCACACGAGCATAATCGGGCCGAACGCGGCTCCGACGCGGCCGGGTCCTTGGCGTTGGACGGCGAAGAGGCCGACGAGGACGAAAAGGGACAGCGGGACAACGAGCGTGTGGGCGGCGGGCCAGGCCTCTTGGAGGCCTTCCATGGCGCCCAGTACGGTGATGGCGGGCGTGATGATGCCATCGCCGTAGAGGAGGGCGGCGCCGACGATTCCACCGAGGGCGAAGAAGGGGCGGGAAAGACCCGCTTTTCCAGTGGCGAGCGCCTTCAGGGCGAGGATGCCACCCTGACCGTGGTTGTCGGCCCGAAGGACGAAGATGAGGTACTTGATCGAGACCAGGGCGATGAGCGACCAGAGGATGAGGGATGCGGCGCCGAGGATTGTCGCGGGCGTGGCGGCGTCCCGGATCGATTCCCGAAATGCGTACAAGGGGCTGGTGCCGATATCGCCGTAGACGACACCGAGGGCCCCGAGGGAGAGGACGGCGGTGGCGGTGCGTTTGGGCGACGGCTTCAAAGTGGGAATGTTCTTTTGGGGGGAACGGAGCGGGCCGTGTCAGATCTCCACCTGCATGCCCAGTTCGACGACGCGGTTGGGCGGGAGGCGGAAGTAGGCCGAGGCCTGCTGGGAGTTGCGGGAGAGCAATCCGAAGAGCCTCTTGCGCCAGCGGACCATGCCCGGTTTTTGGGTGGCGAGGATGGTTTCGCGGCCCAGGAAGTAGGTGGTCTTCATGGAATCGAGTTCGAGACCCTCCTTGGCGCAGAGGGGGAGAATGCTTTCCAGGGTGGGGGATTCCATAAATCCGAAGAACGCGGTGACGCGATAGAACCCGTGGGGCAGTTGCTCGACCTGGAGCCGTTCGGGGTCGTCGATGGACGGCGCGTCACTGACGGCGAATCGGAGGATGATGATGCGATCGTGGAGGACCTTGTTGTGTTTAAGATTGTGCAGGAGGGCGCCGGGCGTGCTCTCGGGGTTGCCTGTGAGGAACACGGCGGTGCCGACGACGCGGGTGGGGGATTTTCGTTCAATCTCGGCAAGGAACATGCCGAGTGGAAGGGAGCCGGCGAGAAGTTCCTTCTGAACGGCGCGGCGCCCGCGGAACCAGGTGGCCATGAGGAGATAGACCAAAGCGCCCGCGGTGAGGGGGAACCAGCCGCCGCTGCTGAACTTCAGGAGGTTCGCTGCCAGGAAAGTGACTTCCACGACCAGGAACGATCCGCAAAGAAGCGCGGCGCGCCACAGGGGCCATTTCCAGACGCGGCGGGTGGCGAAGTAGAGGAGAAGGGTGGTCATGATGATCGTGAGCGAGACGCCGATGCCGTAGGCGGCCGCGAGATCGCGGGATGAGCGGAATCCGATCACGAGACCGAGGCAGGCGATCATAAGGAGCCAGTTGATCGCGCCGATATAGACGTGCCCGCGGTGGGTGGACGACGTGTGCTGGATGTTGAGGCGGGGAAGGAAGCCGAGTTGCATGGCCTGACGGGCCATCGAAAAAGCACCGGTTATCAGGGCTTGCGAGGCGATGACGGCGGCGGCGGTGGCGAGGCCTGTCAACGGGTAGAGGGCCCACGGCGGAGCAAGGTCATAGAATGGATTCTCGACCGGGCCGGGGTGGGCCAGAATCCATGCGCCCTGGCCAAGGTAATTGAGCAGCAGCGCTGGAAAGACGACGGCGAACCATGCGAACCGTATGGGGCCGGCCCCGAAATGCCCCATGTCCGCGTAGAGGGCCTCGACGCCGGTCACCGCGAGGAAGACGGCGCCGAGAACGAAGAACGCGCGCAGGCCCTGATGTCCGAGGAAATCGATGGCATGCATTGGGTTGAAGGCCTCGAGGACGGCAGGCGCCTGGGTGATGCCGCGGACCCCGAGAATGGCGAGGGTGGCGAACCAGAGGAGGGTGACAGGACCGAACAGTCGTCCGATCCCGGCGGTGCCGATGCGCTGAACGGCGAACAGGGCGATCAGGATGACGAGGGCGATGGGAACGACAAGGGGCCCAAGACGCGGGGCCGCCACCTGGAGGCCTTCGACGGCGCCGAGGATGGTGATGGCAGGGGTGATCATCCCTTCGCCGAGAAGGAGAGCGGCGCCACAGGCGCCAAGGATCATGAGGGGCAGGCGGGTGGAATCGGCGCCGATGCGGCTCAGGATGAGCGCCAGGAGCGCCATGATGCCGCCTTCGCCGCGGTTGTTGGCCCGCATGACAACGGTCAGGTACTTGATGCAGACGATCAGGATGAGCGACCAAATGACCGCGGAAAGGACACCCAGCACGGCGGCGCGCGTAGGCTCCAGGGCATGGGGACCGTGGAAGCATTCGCGAAGCGCGTACAGAGGGGACGTCCCGATGTCGCCGTAAACCACGCCCAGGGCCCCAAGGGAGAGGCCAACGAAACGGCGTGGCGATGCATCGGTCTTCATCGGTATTCGATTGAGCGTCTGGCGCCGAACGGCTTCGACTCGTCCACGACGCGAGCCGGCCCTGCCTGCCGACGGGGCAGGGGGCCTGATCGCATGGCTGGACATCGTCCACGCCGACGAATTGAGGTTATGGCGGGGCGGAAAAGCGACCCCGGCGGTGTTTCCCTACGTCGGCTCTGGACGCCAGCAACGAAGCCGTCATCGGTTTTTCCCCCTCGGCGTCCGAAAGGACGGTCCCGCCATTGGCGCCTGAACGCGAGGCGCGTAGTGCCCCAAACGAGGCGTGCTGTCAACCAGCCAAACCCCGGCAAGACCCCCGGCGCGGGGCGTTGGGTGCGGGTCACGGAGCTTGAAGCGGCCGAACTTTCATGCCGAGCTCCCGCACCAGGAACGCCCAGCGGTCAGCGGCTTCGGCGATCTGCTTGCTGGTGGGCTTGCCCGCGCCGTGGCCGGCCTTGACGTCGACCCGGATGAGGACCGGGTTGGGGCCGTCATGGTATTCCTGAAGCCGCGCCGCGTACTTGAAACTGTGGGCGGGAACGACGCGGTCGTCGTGGTCGGCCGTGGTGACCATCGTGCTGGGATAGCGGGTGCCTGGCCGGAGGTTGTGGTACGGGGAGTAGGCGTAGAGGGCCTGGAATTCATCGGCGTTCTCGCTGCTGCCGTAGTCACTCGTCCACGCCCAGCCGATGGTGAATTTATGGAACCGCAGCATGTCCATGACGCCGACGGCGGGGAGGGCGGCGGCGAACAGTTCGGGACGCTGGGTCATCACGGCGCCGACGAGTAGTCCCCCATTGCTGCCGCCGCCGACCGCGAGGCGCTCGGGCGAGGTGTACTGATTATTGATGAGCCATTCGGCGGCCCCGATGAAATCGTCGAAAACGTTCTGCTTCTGGAGCTTGGTGCCGGCCTTGTGCCAGGTCTCGCCGTATTCGCCGCCGCCCCGGAGGTTGGGGAGGGCGTAGACACCCCCCATTTCGAGCCAGGCGGCGATGGCCACGGAGAAGGACGGGGTGAGGCTGATGTTGAAGCCGCCGTAGCCATACAGGTACGTCGGATTCCTGCCATTGAGTTTCAGGCCCTTCTTTTGCGTGATGAACATCGGGACCCGGGTTCCGTCCTTGCTCTCGTAGAAGATCTGGCGGGTTTCGTAGGCCGCCGAGTCGAAGTCCACCTGGGGGGCGCGCCAGACGGAACTCGTCCCGGAGGCGATGTCGTAGCGGTAGATCGTTCCTGGGGTGGTGAAACTGGTGAAGGAGTAGAACGTCTCCTTGTCGGTCCGTTTCCCGCCGAAGCCACCTGCCGAACCGATCCCGGGAAGATCGACGTCACGCTCATGGCGGCCTCCCAGGGAGAAGACCTTCACGACGCTCCTCGCGTCCTTGAGATAGTGGCAGATGAAATGGTCGCCCACGACGTTGGCAGCGGTGAGGGTTTCCTCCGATTGCGGGATGACTTCCCGCCAGTTCGCGCGCCCGGGGCGGGTGACGTCGATGGCGATGATCCGGGACCGGGGGGCGTCCAGGTCTGTGCGGAACCAGAAGACGGGCCCGTGGTTGTCGATGAAGGTGTAATCCGCGTCGAAGTCCATGAGGAGCTCGGTGACCGGCGCGCCGGGCAGGGTGAGGTCCTGGTAGAGAACACGATTGCGCGGATCGGTGCCCTCGGAGGCGGTGATGACGAGGTACCGGCCATCGTCCGTGACTCCGCCGTAGAAGTTCCATTCCTTCTGGTCGGGTCGATCGTAGACGAGGACGTCGCTCGACTGTGGCGTTCCGAGTTGGTGGTAGTAGAGCTTGTGGTGGTAGTTGGCGCCGGTGAGTGCGGCGCCGGGCTTTGGGGCATCGTAGCGGCTGTAAAAGAAGCCCTTTCCGTCGCCGGTCCACGAAGCGGACGAGAACTTCACCCATTGAACGACATCGGGCAGGTCCTTGCCTGTCTCGACGCTGCGAACCCGCCATTCCTGCCAGTCGGAGCCGGAGCGGGAGAGTCCGTAGGCAAGGAGTCCTCCGTCATTGGAGATGTCGGTGCCGCTGAGGGCTACGGTGCCGTCGGAGGATAGCTTGTTTGGGTCGAGGAGTTCGCGGGGTTCACCGTCGAGTGCCGGCAGGGAGTAGACCACGCTCTGGTTCTGGAGCCCGTTGTTGCGGGACACAAAGAAGCGGGCGCCGTGATGGGAGGGGGCGCTCCAGCGCTCGAAGTTCCAGAGCTGTGTGAGGCGATTGGAGATGGAGGTCCTTTCGGGTATCGAGCCCAGGTAATCGAAGGTGACGGTGTTTTGGGCAGTGACCCAAGCCTTGGTGGCATCGGCATTGTCGTCTTCGAGCCAACGGTAAGGGTCTGGCACCGGGGTGCCATGGTAGGTGTCCACGACCTTTTCCCTGGCCGTGGCGGGGTAGGTCAGTTGGGTGGATTTCACAGCGTGATGGGAGCAGGAGGCGGACAGGATGGCCGCCAAGAGGGCGAACGAAGCCGGAACCTTCGACATCCCGGCAGCGTGGCGTTGCCGAGTGATGGCGGTCAAAACCAAATAATTCCAAAGAAAAGGCCGGACCAGGAGACCTGGTCCGGCCTGCGTAGGTGCGTGTCTGTCGTGTTACTGCCTGACTCGGCCGAAGAACAAGGGCCCGGTCACGGTGAACGTGTGGGGGCTTGCTGCGCTAGGCATGTCCGTCCAGGGGCCTGTCGGTGACGTGGCGCTCTGAAGCGTGCCACCTCCGGTCCACTGGATCGTGACGGAACCATCCGTGTTCCTGCTGATCTGCGTGATTTCCGGCGCCGCTCCGCTGGCTGGCACGAGCACCAGATAGTCGAGGTCCCCGCTGGCGAGGTTGAAGCGGATCGTGTGGACGCCGTTCAGGGCGATGGAGGCGATGGCGCCGGCGGCGTTCTTCATCGGAACCAGTTCATTGCGTCCCCAACCCGCTGAACCGGGGGCGTTGAACGTGCCAAGGGGCTCCATGGTCTGGTCTGGCTTGGTCGGATCGGACGTCACCCGGACGAGCGCTCCGTTGAGCTGGCCAGCCACGCGTCCATCGAAGGACATGGCCGCCCACACATTGAAGCCCCCCTGCGGGAAGGTTCGGGTGTAGTTCTGCCAGTCGCCCGACGCCACCCAGCCGACGCGGACGTTTGACGTGGTGACGAACCCACCTCGGTCGTTGGAGTAGCGGTTCGCGGTTGGGCTGGCGATGTTGACTGCGGTCT